>NZ_JBIBFR010000006.1:0-91152 GCF_042956125.1 Streptomyces sp. NPDC008313 | reverse complement strand
GGTCCAGTTGCTGGAACCACTCACCGAGACGTTGAGGTTGTACCGGTCACCCCACTTCTCACCGGCGGACAGCGTCGCGGCACAACCACCGCCACCGCCACCGCCGCCGCCGCCCGTGTCGCCGCCGCCGGAGCTGTCCACCGTGACGTTGGAGCTGCCGCTGCTCTGGTAGCCCTCGGTCGCCAGGATCATGTAGTGGTTGAGCGTGCCCAGCGGCATACCGTGGGCCGCCCAGGCGTCGAAGTGGTTGCCGGTGGTGATGGTGCCGCCGGTCCGCTTGGTCTGCCGGACGCTCCAGTACTGGTTGAACGTCTTGTTGTCGCCCTCGATGGAGGGGGCGTTGGTGCGGGTCGTCTCGTAGATGTCGTAGGTGCCGCCGTCGGTGTTGACCGTGCCCTTGTAGTTGCCGGTGGGCCGGTAGGTGCCCCAGTTGTCGACGATGTAGTACTCGACCAGCGGGTTCGACGACCAGCCGTAGAGCGACAGGTAGGCGTTGCCGGACGGGTTGAAGCTGCCGGAGTAGGTGACGGCCCTGCGGCTGCCGTTGCTCCAGCCCTTGCCCGCGACGAAGTTCCCGGTGTTCCGCCAGGAGGTGCTGTAGTTGCCGGCGGAACCGGTGTTCATGGAGACCGTTCCGGGACTGTCGGTCCAGAACGAGTAGAAGTAACCGCCGCTGCTGCCGGTCTGGTTCGAGGTGATCGTGTCGGCACTCGCGGTGCCGGCCAGCATCAGCGAGGCCATGGCGGCCAGGGCGAGTGCCCACGCCGTTCTGACCAGCAGGGTGAATCGGCCGCGTGCGCGGCCTCTGGGACGTACGAGCGCGTTCATGTGCGTGCTTCCTCCTCGTGAAGGCTGGTGGGGGCAGCGCGACACGACCCCGCGGGGCTGTCGGCGGCCAGTGGTGACGTCGACCGCGCGTCGACGTCACGCAACGCGGCAGGGCTTGCCGGTCGCCAGGCGTCGGCGACCGGAGGAGCAGGTCACCGAGGTGACCCCGTGTCGGCAGGTGTGGAAGCCCTGTCGGAGGCCCCTGTCGACGGCGACCAGTGTTGGTCTGTCCCCGTCAACTGTCAACAGTTTCGACTCCAACTCCGAAAGATTCGCGGGTACTTCAGACTCCTTGGAGTGCCATACCCCCAGCACACAAGCCATCAGTTCCCGATCCGCCGGAATGAGATCTCCGAGCGGTTCGCTTTCAAGATCCGTGCAGGGGTCGGGAATTACGAAACTTTCGACACTCGGTTCGAATCATGCAGGGCCGGGTCGACGCGCCGCCCGGGCCGCCTGGTTCTCGGGGCCCGCCGGTGACCGAAGGGGGTGTGCGGTCGTACGACGGCCGTCGGAAAGGGCCTGACAGATCGGCGGCAAGAGCGCTATGGTCGCCGCGATGACGACTGAATCTGCTCACAGATTGGGGGCCCCGTCCGCGCAAGGTGAGTGCTGATGCTCACCGAGACCGCGAACCGGGATTCCCGCCTTTCCTTCTGGCTGCGCGTGCGCGAGTTCGCCGTGCCGCCCTCCATGATCGAGACCGCGACCGCGCGCCGCCATGCCGGGGACTGGGCCGGCGCCTGCGCGGCCGCGGGTGTCGACCTCGACCTCGACCTGCGTTCCGCGGCACGCGCCCACGGCCGTGAACTCGCGGCCCGGCTACGGGCCGACCTGCGCCATCTCGCTCCCGACCTGCTGCGCTGGCACCTTCCGAGGGTGGCTCCCGACGGGCTCCTGCGTCCCGGACTGACGGTCCGCCTGGCCCGGTACGACGTCCCCGACGGCGGCGGCACCCGTCCGGTGCACCTCGTGGTGCGCACTCCCCCGGCCTGGGCGGACGCCGGCCAGCGGATCAGCCTCGCCCTCTGGGACGCCTCCGGCTCCGATCCCGACGCCTGCCGCCATCCGCACCCTCGCCCCCACCGGCGCTTCCGCCTCGACCTGCACCGTCACCTCTGGGACGCCCGCAGGGCCGGGGAGCTGGAGGTCAGGTCCGGGGCCGAGGAGTGGTCCGCCGTCGATCCGCCCCCGGGGACACCGGATCTGTCGGCCCTCGTTCCCCGGGAGCGCGGCTGCGCCGTCGGCCGGTGGGCGGCGGAGGCGGGACTCCTGCTGCACGCCGAGGGCCGGTCCGCCACAGCCGTCGCCGTACGGTTCGGGGCGCGGCAGCGGCTGGTCCTCGACCTGGCCGAGGACGGATCGGCCGGCGCGGGTGACGACGCCGACGGGCCGGTCCCCCTGCGGATCGCGGCGGTGTCCGACGCCGGCCGCGCCGTGGCACTGCCGGTCCTCCCCGACGCCGCGACCTGGGTACTGCCCGACCTGGAATTGCTCCGTAACGGCCTGATCGAGGCCGAGCGGCTCCATCCGCTGGTCGCCTCGGCGCTCGTACCGGGTCGTCCGCCGGCCGGTACGTCACGGCCGCCGGACCTCGACCCGGCGGGGCAGGCACGCGTGGTCATGTGCCGGGGGGAGCGGCATCGCATCGGTCTGGTCGACGGGGTGCTCTCCGCGTTGGACCACGATCCCGCCGAGGTCCGGCGGGAGGAACTGCTGGCCGCGCTGACCGGCACGCCCCTGCCCTGCCTGCAGGCGATCGACCGGGCGCACCGCCGCCCGGACTGCCTCGCCGGTGTCCGCGAACGGCTCGTGCACGGTGACATCGCCGGTGCGCTGGCCGTCGTCGAGGGCCTGCTCGGTCCCGGGGCGACGCTGCGCGGGGGCGCGCTCCGGGACGAGCTGGAGGCTGCCGCGCTGCGGCGGATCACGTACGGGCTGTTCAGGGCGGGGCTGGCCGGGCCCGGGCCGGCCCGTGTCGGTTCCGTCCCGCGTCGACGCCCCCGCGCCCACCGCTCGCACCCGCGCCAGGCGACCCGTACCTGACACACGTGGCGGGGGCTTCACCCCTCGTCCGTCCGCCACTCGCTCGCTCGCAGAGCCCGAGGTCCACATTTCCGCGCCCCATGGCGCGCCGCCCCCTACCCCCACAGGTGAGGAAACATGACGACATACGCTCCTTTCGCCCCCGCCGGCACCGAGCCCGGCCATGACGCCACCGCCGCTCACGGCACCGGCCCCGTTCACGGCACCGCCTCCGGTATCGGCCGTGCCTCCCAACTCGACGTGGCCGGCGACCTGCTGGCCCTTCTTCGGGACGCGGCCACCGAACCGCGCCCCGACACCCAGCTGGAGGCGCTGACGCTCGCCGTCGCCGCCGACCTGCCCGTCCTCCTGTGGGGTGAGCCGGGGATCGGCAAGACGGCGGCCCTGACCCAGCTCGCCGAGTCCCTGGATCTTCCGCTGACCACCGTGATCGCCAGCGTGCACGAGCCGTCCGACTTCTCGGGGCTGCCCGTGATCGGCGACGACCCGGCGGAACAGGGCGTCCCGATGGCCCCGCCGGACTGGGCCGTCCGCCTGGTACGGGCCGGCCGGGGACTGCTGTTCCTGGACGAACTGTCCACCGCTCCCCCGGCCGTGCAGGCCGCCCTGCTCCGCCTCGTGCTCGAACGGAGGATCGGTGCCCTCCAACTGCCGCCCGGCGTGCGGATCGTGGCCGCCGCGAACCCCCGGTCCTCGGCGGCCGACGGCTGGGAGCTGAGCCCTCCGCTGGCCAACCGGTTCGTGCACCTGCAGTGGACGCACGACCACGATGTGGTGGTGCGCGGCCTCGGCGGGACCTGGCCCCGGGCCACACTGCCCCGGCTCGATCCGTCGGCGCTGCCGGAGGCCGTCGCCTTCGCCCGGCGCGCTGTGTGCGGACTCCTCACCGCCCGCCCCGGGCTCGTACACCGGCTGCCCAGCAACGAGGCCCGCCGCGGCGGGCCCTGGCCGTCGCCCCGGAGCTGGGAGATGACGCTCTGTCTGATCGCCTTCGCGACCGCCGCCGGCTCCTCCCGGGACGTGCTCTCGCAGCTGGTCAGGGGCACCGTGGGCGACGGTCCGGGGCTGGAGCTGCTGGCGAGCCTGGACCGGATGGACCTGCCCGACCCCGAGGACCTTCTCGCCGACCCGGCGGGCGCCGACCTGCCCGAGCGCGGTGATCTGCGTCAGGCCGTGCTCGACGGTGTCGTGGACGCGGTCCGCAAACGCCCGGAGAGGTCACGCTGGGACGCGGCGTGGGCACTCCTCGTCCGGGCGGTCGAGACGGGCGCTCCGGACCTGGTCGTGGTCCCCGCGACCACCCTCGCCACGCTGCGCCGCGAGGACTGGGACGTCCCGGCGTCGATCGAACGGCTCTCCGGGGCCGTGTCCGTCTCCCGGCGGGCGGACCGCGCCGCGGACCGGGCCGCGACCAGGACGACGGCGGGATCCGGACGGTGACGAAGGGAACCCCGGACACGGCGCGTACGGCGGGGACCCTGGACCGCGACAAGCTCTTCGCCGCCCGGCTGCACGCCGCCCGGGCCCGGCCCTACCTGGCGACGGCGCTGTTCGCCCTGCACACGGTCGAGTCGCGGCGGGTGCCGACGATGGCCGTCGACCGGTACTGGCGGTGCTACGTCTCTCCGGTGTTCGTGGACCGTACCCCGGTGGAGGAGCTGGCCGGGGTGTGGGTGCACGAGGTGTCCCACCTTCTGCGCGACCACCACGGGCGCGGCGACCGGGTCGCGCGGGAGCGCGGGCTGACCGGACCCGCGGAACGGCTGCGGATGAACATCGCCGCGGACTGCGAGATCAACGACGACGTGTTCGGTGACGGGCTCGTGCGGCCCGAAGGAGCGGTCGAGCCCGGGCCGTTGGGGCTGTCTCCGGGCGAGCTCATGGAGGACTACCTGCGCCAGTTCCGGCTCGGGCCGCTCACGCAGAGCCTCGCCTGGCTGGACTGCGGCAGCGGAGCCGACGGACTGGAGCGCGAGTGGGACCTCGGACCGGACGGCGCGCACGGCCTCAGCGAACAGGAACGGGACGCGGTGCGGTTCCGGGTGGCGCAGGGCATCACCGGCCGGCCCGGGAGAGCGTCGAAGGGGTGGAAGCGGTGGGCCGACGAGGCCTTCCACCCTCCGCAGCCGTGGCGCGAGCTGCTGGGGGCGGCGATCCGCTCCGCGGCCTCCGCTTCCGGCGCGGGCGAGGACTACAGCTACGGCAGGCCGTCACGGCGCTCGGCCGGGCTGCCCGGCGTCGTCCTGCCGAGTCTGCGGCGCCGGCCGCCCCGCGTCTCCGTGATCATCGACACCTCGGCGTCGGTCAGCGACACCGAACTGGGCAGCGCGCTCCTCGAGGTCGCGGCGATCTCCCGCGCCGTGGGCGGCCGCCGCGACCTGGTCACCGTACTGCCCTGCGACGCCTCGGCCCGGATCGCGCACCCGCTGTGCCGCGCCGAGGGGATTCCCCTGGTGGGCGGCGGGGGTACGGACCTGCGCACCGGCTTCACCAGGGCCCTGCGGGCCCGGCCCCGGCCGGACGTCGTCGTGGTCCTCACCGACGGCCAGACTCCCTGGCCCTCGGCACGACCCTCCTGCCGGACGGTGGTGGGCCTGTTCCCCCGGCGGCCGGCGTACGACGAGGAGGATCCTCAGTACGTGCCGGACTCCCCGCCGGCGTGGGCACGCGTGGTGGACATCGACCCGGGTCCCGGGGGCCGGTGAGCCGGCCCGGCGCGGGGTCCCTCGAGCCGGGGCCGTGGCCTGCCGGAAATCGGATGCGCTCGGTCCGCGGGCCGTGTGAGGCTGCGCCCGTGAACCGCGAAGAGATCTCCACGCTCGCTCATACGAACCACCCGATCGCCGCTCCGCTCGACGACGGCGCGGTGCGCCGGCTGTTGAGTGCCGGCACGCCCCGCGGGGACGAGCGCGTCCTCGATCTGGGGTGCGGGGGCGGTGAATGGCTGCTGCGGGCGCTGGACATGCGTCCGCGGCTGCGGGCTGAAGGGGTCGACATCTCCGCGAGCGCGCTGGCGCGGGCTCGCGGTAAGGCCCGTGCCCTCGGTGTCGACGACCGTCTGACGCTCCATCGGGCGGACGCCGCGGAGTTCACCGCCCCGCACGCGTACGACCTGGTCGTCAGCGTCGGGGCCACGCACGCCTTCGGTGGCCTCGCCGCCACGCTGGAGGCGGCGCGCGGACACCTGGCGCCGGGCGGGCGGGTGCTGGTCGGCGACGGCTTCTGGGAGGGCGAACCCACGGCCGAGGCCGTGGACATGCTCGGCGAGTTCGCCCCGCTGCCGGTCACGGTCCAGCGGGTCGTCGACGCCGGCTGGACCCCCGTCGACGGACACGTCAGCACCCGGGGCGAACTCGACGCGTACGAGTGGGCCTGGACGGGCTCTCTGGCCTCTTGGGCCCTGGACCACCCCGACCACCCGGACAGCGGCCAGGCACTCGAGGCGGCCACCGCCCACCGCGACGAGTGGCTGCGCGTGTGCCGGGACGTGTTCGGCTTCGTCTGCCTGCTGCTGCGCCCGACTACCTGAGGTTGTCCAGCGTGGCCTGCGAGTCGTCCTTCACCAGCCGCGAGATGTCCGTGACGTCGGGCGGCTCGGTGTCGGAGGACGTGGTGTAGGCGCTCCAGCTCATCTGGTACGTCATCCAGCCGTCGCGCACGGCCAGGATGACCGCCCGGCTGCCGCTGGTACCCGAACCGGACGTGGCGTCCTCGGTGACGAGGTAGGCCTCGTCACCGAAGCCGCTGACCTCGCGGACCTCGTAGCCGGTGTAGCGCTGGTCGTACTTCGACCACAGAGCGGTGAACTCCGGCCCCGGGTCGCTCTTCTTGTGCAGGTCCACCTGGACGGAGAGGTACGCGTCCGCGTAGGCGGAACTCGACGCGGTCTTCAGGGAGATGCTGCAGTCGCTCTGGTCCAGCGCCTCGTGCTTGAGCGAGTGGTGGGTGGGGGCGGTGTCCCTCTCCGGGTACTCCGACCGCAGGGACGCGTAGTCGACGGCGGCGCAGAGGTTCGCTCTGGACCGGTATCCGGCCAGATCGGCGTCCGAGCCGTCGGCCACCACGAACAGTCCGCCCGCCCAGAGCGCGGAGGCGGCCACCGCACCGACCGCCGCCCACAGGACGGCCCGGCCCGCCGTGCCCGTCGCTCCCGGTGGCGGTGGGACGGGCGGAGCCGGGTACTGGGCGGCCGGCTGGGTGTAGGGGTACGCGGGCGGCGCGGCCCCGGCGGGGGTACCACCGCTCGCCGGTGAGGCGCCCGGATACGGGGCCGGGGCGGGTGCGGGGTGCGGTGGCGGAGGGGGCTGGTAGCCCGCCACCGGGGGACTCCCGGGCGCTGACCGCTGGGGCGGCACGGCGGCGCCGGCGGGCGACGACCCCTGCTGCGGGGCGGGCTCCGCCGGGACGTCTTCGGGCCGTTCCTGCGTCATCTTCTCGCTCCGAGGTGGTGGCGACGACCGGACACTGCGGACAGGGGTGGCGACCACCCGGTAAAGCTGATGTTCGGCACACAAAGTACCCAACGTTCCTATTCTACGGGGCAGTTCACCGTCAGAACCCCTTCCGACGACCCCAGTCCGCGACGAACGCGAGCGGCCGGACCCTCGGACACACCTATACTGAACGTGTTCAAATACGTGGGCCCGGGGGATGGCATGGCACCGAAGACACACCGCGTTCCTCTCCTCGTGGCCGCACTCGCCTGGGCGTGCGTGGCGTGCACCGCCGGCGGTGACGAGGCGTCGATCGACCGCACGGCGCTGGTGGGACGCTGGACGAACGGAGCCGGCGCGCAGCTCGTCTTCCGAAGCGCCCACCGCATGTCCGGGACCGGACTCCACGACGCCATGCTCGGGGGCACCTCCTGCCCCGACTCGGTGAGCGGGAAGTGGAGCTTCTTCAGCCCGCCCGACGACCATGGCACCAGCATCGCCGACGCGTCCCTGACGAGCGGTGACAGCGTCGCCCTGCACATCACCACGCCCGGGAGCCACTGCATCCTGTCGGCGCAGGTCCACCGGGACGATCACGGGTTCAACCTGTGCCTGGCCGAGGACCCGGACTCGGGATGCTCGGAGGAGGAACTGCTCCGCCCGGTCCGCGAACGGACGCGGAATCGGTGATGCCGGACTCCGCCCGGGTCAGCCGAAGCGGTCGCGGTCGTCGAGGACTTCGTGGTCGTGGCGACGGCCGTCGGCCTGGTACGCGTCGGTGTCGATGTCTCCCGGGCCGGGGCCCGTGGAGGCCCGGTCGGCGGCGGGGCCGGTGAAGGTCCCGCCGCCGGCCCCGGCGCGCCGTCGGGTCAGCCGGTGGCGCAGGCGGCCCCGTCCAGGGTGAACGCGGCCGGTGCGGTGTTGGCCGACTTCTTCCCGCCGGTGAAGCCGACGTCGACCGAGCCGCCGGCGGGGATCGTGGACGTGTACGAGGCGGGGGACACGCTCACCGTGCCGCCGCTCTGCGTGGCGGTCCCGCCCCACATGGTGGAGACGGTCTGGCCGTCGGCGAAGGCGAAGCCGAGCTTCCAGCCGCTCACGGCGGACGTACCGGTGTTGCGGATGACGATGTCGCCCTGGAAGCCGCCGGGCCACTCGTTGACGATGCGGTACGTCACGGAACAGGCCCCGCCCGGCGTGCCACCCCCCTCGTCGGTGGTGACGTCCACGGTCGCCGAGCGGGCCGAGCGGTTGCCCTCGGCGTCCCGGGCGTAGACGGCGAAGGTGTACGTGGTGTCGGCGGTCAGTCCGGTCACCGTGGCGGTAGCGGTGGTGGACACGGCCACCTTGGTCTCCTCGCCGCCGCCGACGCGGACGACGTCGTAGCCGGTGACGCCGACGTTGTCCGTGGCGGCGGTCCAGGTGAGGGTGACCGAGCCGGCCGTCACGGCGGAGGCCGTCGGGGTGCCGGGCGCGGTGGGGGCCTCGGCGTCGTCCGGGTCGTCGCCGCCGTAGACCGTCGCTTCCTCGGAGGTCTGGGCGATGCCGTCGGCGCCGTTGAAGACGCGCTCGCCCCAGGGGCTGAGACGGGTGGGGTCGAAGTCGGTCACCAGGTCGAGGACCGGGTCCGTGTTGCCGCTCCAGGACCAGGCGATGTAGCCGAGCCGGAGCTCCTCGGCGGCTGCCATCATGGTGTCCTCGTCCGGATCGCCGTACTGGTCGGCCGGCCCTCCGAACTCGCCTATGACGAGGGGCAGTTCGGCGTCGACGAAGGTGTTCAGGTAGTCGGTGATCTCCTGGGCGGTGTCGAAGACGCTGTACATGTGGATCGAGAAGATCAGGTTGCCGGTGGGGTCGGCGTCGTAGACGGACCGGGCGTTGTCCCGCATGACGCCCTGCCAGTCCTGGCCCCAGTTGGGGGCGTCGACCATGATCGTGTGCTGGAAGCCGGCGTCGCGCAGCTTCTTGACGGCGGCCTTCGTGGGATCCGTCCAGCCGGCCGGGTCGGTGTTGCCCCAGGGCTCGTTGCCGATGTTGATGATGACGTAGTCCTCTTCACCGGCCAGCACGTCCTGGAGACCGAGCCAGTAGTCCGCCGCCTGGTCGAGCGTGGCGGCCGCGGCGTCCTCGCCGTAACCAGTGGTGTCGTGCACCTCCAGCACGCAGATGAGCCGGTTGGCCTTGCACTGGCCGACGACGGCGGCCACGTCCGAGGGGCTGTTCTTCGTCCAGCGGTCACCGCTGGACAGGACGACCCGGACGGTGTTGGCCCCCATCGCCTTGATGTCGGCCAGCGACTGCGTCTCGCCCGGATACCAGGTGTGGGCGTGATTGACGCCCCGCATGACGAAGTCGTCGCCGTTGCCCTCCAGCAGCCGGCCGTCGCCGATGTGGAGGCCGACGGCGGCCTGTTCGGCAGGCGTCCGGGCCTGGGCGGCGGCCGGGCTCAGGACGCCGAGCACCATCAGCCCGAGAGTGGCGATCAGTGCGGTCAGCAGGGTGGCCACGCGACTCTTCGTTGTCGTGCCTCTGGTTGTTCTCACTGGGACTCCAAGGAGTGAGCGCCGGGGATACTCGGGCATCAGCGGGCGAGGACGGGGTGCACGAAAGCTGTGGGAGCGCTCCCATGAAGCCACCGTGGCACGTGCACGTCAAGTGAGAGGGACGAGTGCGCCGGTCAGGGCGCCCGGTTCGTTCCTGTGCGCCCGTTTCCCGGGGCGAGCCCGAAGCGGCCGACGCCGCCCGCACGGCCCCCGTTCGGGGCGTGGTGCGGGCGGCGTCGACGGTGTTCGACGAGCGCGGTCGCAGTCGCTACAGCGAACCGCGCCGGGTGCGGCGCAGGAGGACGAAGCCGGCGATCAGGAGGACCGCCCCCGCCGCGGCCGGCCACATCTGCGTGCCGGTCTCGGCGAGACTGCCGTCGGCCTGGGGTTCGCTCTGTCCGTCGGCGGACGCGTCGTTCCCGCCGGAGACGGCGTCGTTCGCGTCCGCGGCCGACGGCGTCCGCGTGGGCTCGTCGGCCCCGCCGCCCGCCTCGTCGTCCCCGTCGGCGGAGGACCCGGTGTCCGACTTGGTGTCGGCACCGGCCTTGTCACCGGCGTCGCCCTCGGCCCGGCCCCCGGTCTCGTCGGCGCCGTTCTTGTCGGCGCCGTTCTTGTCGGCGCCGTTCTTGTCGGCGCCGTCGTGGTCTCCGGTGTCCTTGCCGTCAGCCTTGCCGTCGGCCTTGCCGTCAGCGCCTTCGTTCCCCTTGTCGCCCGCGCCGTCGTTCCCGTTCGAGCCGGTGTCGGCGGGCTTCTCCGTCACCGGGTCGGCCGAGGGCCGCGGGGCATCCTTGCCGCCGGTGGCCTCCGGGTCCGGGGTGGCGGTCGCGGTGGGCTCCTCCTGCGGGTCACCGCCCTGGTCGGCACCGCTGCCGCAGCGCCGCCCCTCGTTGATGCAGTCCACCATCTCGTTCATCAGGTCTTCGTCGAAGACGTTGATGAAGTCGCTGTGGTCCGTCACCGGCTTGTGCAGCTGCTCCGGGAACGAGTCCACGGCGAACAGCGGGGTGGTCCGGCCGCCGTCCTCCAGGCTCGGCGCGTCGACGTCGTAGACGACACGCTGGACCAGCTGCGGAACGGCCCGGAAACCGGCGGGGCAGTTGCCGTCGGCGTCGGTGAACGCCATGTGCGTACGGTGGTTGGCGCTGTCGGTGTTGCGGCCGTCCCAGCAGCTCTGGAAGGCGAAGGTGCGCACCACGTCGCTGCCCTCGGGGCAGAGCGGGTACTTGTCCTTCAGCTGCCGGTCCTCGAACCCGGTGCAGCTCCAGGAGGCGTTGGCGTTCGCCGGGCCGTTGGCGAACGCCTTGGCGTCACCGGTGATGATGCGCAGCAGCCGTGGCATCGCCGTGACGTCACCCCGCGGATTGCCGACGAACGTCAGCGTGGCCTGCTCGGGCGTGACGATCTCGCCCGCGTTGCCCTCGGTTCCGCCGCCCGGCGCTCCCGCGTCGCGTTCCTGGGTGCCGTTCTGCAGGCGCAGCACGGGCCAGAAGTAGGAGGACTTGTCGCCCTTGTCCTCGCAGGTCGTGCCACCCTTCGCGAGGTCGTCGTCGCTGGCGAAGGCGGTGTTGGACTGGTTGCCGACGTAGTCGTGGAAGTGGTGGGCGCCGTTGGTGACGCCGGGCGCGGCGATCACGTTGTCGGAGTTGAACAGGCCGTTCGCGTTGACTCCGCAACTGGTGGTGAAGGTGCCGCGGGAGGCGTCCGATCCGGGCTTCGGGTTGCGTACGTTCGGCTGGACCTCGGTGATGTCCGCGAAGTCCCCCGCCACGGGCCCGTTGCCCGCCTGTCCACCGTTGGCGCCCTTGCCGTCGCCCTGGTCCTGACCGGAGCCCTGGTCCTGACCGGTCTCGCCGCCGCCCTCGCCCTGGTCGCCGTTCCCTCCGGTCGCGGCCTCGTTGCCCGAGGCGCGCAGCGTGCAGGCGGCGAGGTCCTCAAGTCCCTGCGGGCGGTCGGCGGTCCGGTCGATGGCGACGGCGATGCGCTCGATCGTCGCGGCCCGCTTCTCCTTCAGCGGGTTCATGATCGAGGCGTCGGCGAAGCCGCTGTCCTGCCGGATCGCCTCGGCCGAGCCCTGGACCCGCTGGTAGGCCTCGGCGATCTGCTTGTCCAGCTGGGCCAGTTCCGTGTCGACGTCCGCCCTGGCCCCGTCCGGTACGGACGTGAGCCGGTCGCCGACGTCGGGGCAGTCGATCGTGGCGCCCGCGACCCCGTTCCGGTCCGACTGCGCCGGATCACCGTCCCAGCCCTCGGCGGCCGACGCGTAGACGTTCGCGGCCACGAGACCGCCTCCGCCCAGCATCAGCGCGAATGCTGCGAAGGTCGCGCGCTGTGCGCCCTTGGGGCGTCTGCGCGTGTTGCGTTTCACGGAAGTTCTCCTACGCGTCGTGGCCGGCCCGGCATGGGATTCCCCCGCCCCATACGGACGCGGACCCGGAACCGTTCAACCACCCCCTGAATGCACAGGAATCGCTCAGGATTGCCGGTCGGCCGAGCCACGTGCCGGACCCCGTGCCCGCGTTCCCACAGACGGCGGCCGTTCTCGGCGTCGGCGGCCGCGGGAGACAGCCGCACCCGCTCGGGCGCGCCACGCAACTCGCCCGTCCCGCCGGGCCCGATGAACTCCCCGCTCGCGGCCTCCGGCGCCGTGGCCGCGTACAGCTGCGACTGCGCGCCCTGCTCCGGGGGCTGGGTGAGCGGGGCGAGGATCCGGCCGTACAGCAGCTTCACCCGGCCGACCGGAGCGCCGCACCGCGGGTTGGTGGAGGTGTAGCCGGGGCGGGCGAGGACACTGCGCACGGTGCCGCCCGCCTCCGTCAGCCTCCGGTGGAGCGCGGTGGCGAGACCGAGGCCGCTGTCGGCCCCGGTGACGACGATCACCCGCCCGGTCTGGTCGAAAACAGACCGGCCACGCACGTACAGACCGGCCGTCTGCGTACAGACCGGCTGTCTACGTACAGTGGAATGACTGATTCCGGCGCGCGCGGCGGAGTCGGCCACCGGCCCGGGCGTCCCGCCCCGGCCGCCGCACCACCGCCCCGGAGCACTCATGTCCCCCTCCTCCCCCGCACCGGGCGACGGCTCCGACGCCCTGTTCGGCCTCGACGCCCTCGTCGGCGCCGGCGGGCCCTCGGCGTCCGCCGGGCCCTCGCCCACCGTCGGCCCGCTGTTCCGCGACTCCCCGGCGGCCCGGCGGCTGCTCCCCGTGCGCGAGATCCACGCGGAACCGGCGGCGGCCGCCTCCGCGCGCGGCCGGGAGATCATCGCCCGCTTCCCCGACGCCCGCCTGATCGAGGTCGACTCGCACTGGCGCATCCCCGGACTGCACGGCAACGAGGGCAACGTCGAGCGGTGGGTGCGCGTCAAGGGCGAGACGCTCGTGCTGGGCGAGAAGAAGACCCTCACGACCCGCCCCAACGGCCGGTCCGCCGACTGGATCGCCCCGGGCCCCTCCAACGGCTGCGCCATGGCCTGCGCCTACTGCTACGTGCCGCGCCGCAAGGGGTATGCCAACCCGGTCACCGTCTTCACCAACATCGACCGGATCATCGCCCACCTGGGCCGCCACATCGCACGTCAGGGCCCCAAGGCCGAGGCCAACCAGTGCGACCCCACGGCATGGGTGTACGACATCGGGGAGAACGGCGACTGTTCCGTGGACGCCCTGATCTGCGACAACACGGCGGATCTCGTGCACGCCTTCCGGCAGTGGCCCACGGCGAAGGCGTCCTTCGCCACCAAGTTCGTCAATCCCGACCTGCTCGCCCTCGACCCGCGCGGCCGGACCAGGATCCGCTTCTCCCTGATGCCCGCGGACGACTCGCGGCTGCTGGACATCCGTACGTCACCGGTGGCCGACCGCGTCGAGGCCGCCGCCGACTTCCTGGACGCGGGGTACGAGGTGCACTTCAACCTCTCCCCCGTGGTGGTGCGCCCCGGCTGGGAGGACGCCTGGAGTGAGCTGCTGCGCCACCTCGACGACGTCCTGCCGGACCGCGTGAAGCGGCAGGCCGCCGCCGAGGTCATCATGCTCACGCACAACAAGGAGCTGCACGAGGTTAACCTCGGCTGGCACCCGCGTGCCGAGGAGGTGCTGTGGCAGCCCGGACTGCAGCAGGCCAAGCGCTCCCAGAACGGCGCACTCAACGTGCGCTACCGCAATCAGGTCAAGGCGGAGGCGGTGGCCGCCCTGCGCGCGCTGATCTCCACCCACGCTCCCTGGCTGCGCGTCCGGTACGCGTTCTAAGGGCGCTCACGAAGGGCCCGGCACGGCCGTCGGGGTGCGCCGGGCCAGCAGATAGGTCCGTCTGCTCGGATGCTCGGCCCCGGGGTGCGGCGCCCGGTCGAGCCGGGCGACCAGGGTCAGGCCCGCCCGGGCGAGCGCCGCCGTCTCGGCCTCCGGGTCGAGGAAGCGGAAGGTGAGGTCGACGCGCCGGTCCCACCATTCGGTGAGGTGCGTGGCCTGTCCCGGCCGGGTGTCCATGTCGCTGACGTGGAAGGCGACGAGGACGTGACCGCCGGGACGCAGCACGCGGGCGAACTCGGCGTACGCGCGGTGCCGCCCGGCCTCGTCGAGATGGATCACGGCGTACCAGCACAGGATCCCGGCGGCCGCCCCGGAGCGTACGGGCAGCACGGTCATGTCCGCTGCCGCGAACGGCAGGGCCGTGCCGCGGTGGCCGACGGCACACATCGCGGGCGAGAGGTCCACGCCGAGTGCCCGGGCGCCGCGGCCGGCGAGGTAGGCCGTCGCGTGGCCCGGCCCGCAGCCGACGTCGACGACGGGACCGTCGGAGGTCAGCTCCACGAAGGTGTCCAGCAGGGCGCGGTCGAGGGGCTTGGCGTCGAGTTCGCCGGCGATCTCGACGGCGTAGCGCTCGGCGACGGCGTCGTAGCTGCGGCGCGTCACGGCGGACGACGACGGCGCCCCGTAAGCGGGCGGGTCCGTCGTCATGCTCGGCTCCGGCGCGAGCGGGCGGAGCCGGTGGACGGTGGGCGGACACTGTTCCGCGTACGGGTCATCCCGGAATCCTCCCCGAAGGCGCGGGGCGCGGGTAGCCCCCCCCTCGGGCCGCGCCACCTGGTTGCGCCGCGTGGCCGCGCCCCATACAAACGGTCGCATGGCACTCCATTGGAAATTGGTCGTCGACAGCGCGAACGCACCCGCCCTGGCGGACTTCTGGGCCGCGGCCCTGGAGTACGAGGTGGAGGATCCGAGCCGGCTGGTCGAGCAGCTGCTGGGCGCCGGTCACCTCGGCGAGGACGCGGTCGTGGAGCATCGCGGCCGCAGGACCTTCCGCGGCTATGCCGCGATCCGTCACCCCGACGACCCGTACGACGAGACCAGCGGCGTCGGCCACGGTCGGCGGCTGCTCTTCCAGGACGTGCCCGAGGGCAAGTCCGGCAAGAACCGCCTCCACGTCGACGTGCACAGCGAACCCGGTGGCCGTGACGATCTGGTGGCCCGCCTGGTGGACCTGGGAGCGACCCGGGTCCGCGAGATCGACAAGGGGCCCGGCGGACACTGGTGGCTCATGCGGGACCCCGAAGGGAACGAATTCTGCGTGGCGTAGCCCGGCCGGTGCCGTCAGGCCACGACCGGCCGTCCGGCCACGACCGGCCGTCCGGCCACGACGGGCCGTGCGGCCGCCCGGCCGGTCACCCACCATCCACGCACCCGGGCACCCCGGGCGCCCGCCCACGCACCCTGGCGTCCCGCCGCGCCGAACAGCCGTACCGACTAGCAACACTCCGCTTATATGATGTAACAGTGTGTCCATGATCTGGCAGCAGAGCACTGATTCCACCATCAGCCGTTCCTGTCGTCGCAGCGGACTCGGAACGGCACTCCTCCTTCTGACGACCGCCACCGCGCTGGCCGCCGGACCCTCGGTGACCGGCGCGGCGGCGGCATCCGCCACCGGCCGTCCCGGGGTCGACTGGGACGCCATCGCCCAGTGCGAGTCGGGTGGCAACTGGAAGGCGAACACCGGCAACGGCTACTACGGCGGGCTGCAGTTCCGGCAGTCCAGCTGGGCCGCCGCCGGTGGCCTCAAGTACGCCGCCCGGGCGGACCTGGCCACGCGCGCCGAACAGATCGCCGTGGCCCGGCGTCTCGCCGCCATCCAGGGCCTGTCGGCCTGGGGCTGCGCCTGACGCCGCCGCTCCCCCCGTCACCTTCACACGCGCGGTTGGCGTCCGGTTGGCGGGGCACCCGTGCTGGGCAGTATTCCAGGAGGGAGACCGAGCGCACCGTCCGGCCGGTGCGGCAGCGGCGGCGGGCGGGTTCGACGACCCGCCAGGGAGTTGGCGATGAGAAGACGGAAACGCGCACCCCAGACCCCGCAGACCGTGGCGATGGAGCTGTGCGACCTGTGCGGGGCGGTCGTCCCGAAGGACCGTACCGTCAGCGAGTACGTCCCCGACTCGTCGTCCGCGCAGCCGGCCGGTGACTGGTTCGACGGTCTCCGGCTCATCACGGCCTGCACCGACGCGCACCTGGAGGAGCTGCGGGAGCACTACCGGCGCCGCCCGTTCGTCGACGAGGAGCTGGCGGCGGCGAAGATCGGCCGGGCGCTCTCCACGTCGCTCCCGGGCCTCACGATGGACCAGCTGGGGTGCCGGACGGGGCTGGACGAACCGGACATCCGCCGTGCCATCGCCTGGCACAACGCACAGCTGCGCGAACGGCACGTGGGCAGCTGATCTCCCGGGGGCCCGCCGTCCGCGAGGAGGCCGGCCGCCCCGCCCGCCTTCGCGGTCGGGTGTGCGAGACTCCTCGGCAGAGTTCTCCCGGCTCCTGGACGAGGTGCGCCGTACCCAGACCACGACAAGACGGCGCGGGGAGTGTCTGTCATGGCGTGGATCGTCCTGGTGGTGTCCGGTGTGCTCGAGGCCGTGTGGGCCACGGCGCTCGGCAGGTCCGACGGCCTCAGCCGGGTGGTGCCGACCTGTGTGTTCGTCGCCGGCCTCACGCTGAGCATGTCCGGTCTGGCGTACGCGCTGCGGACGGTGCCGGTGGGCACCGGGTACGCGGTCTGGGTGGGCATCGGCGCGGTGCTCACGGCCTCGTACGCCATGGTCTTCGAGGGTGAGTCCGCCGGCCCGCTGAAGGTGCTGCTCCTGCTCGGCATCATCGGTTGCGTCGCGGGGCTGAAGCTGACGCACTGAGCCGGGTCCGCGCGAGGCGTGCCCCCCGGTCGAGGAGGACACGCCCCGCGTGCTCGGCTCTCCCGGGCTATCCCCTGGGCCTGCCGTGCCCGGCCAGGCGTGCCAGCACCGCGCCGGCCATGGCCTCCTCGCCCTTGGCGTTGGGGTGGGCGGGCGCGGCCGGGGACGCCGGCTGCAGCGGCTCGACCCAGCGGTCGGCCGGCGCCTTGCACATGTCGTGACCCCGGGTGGGCCCGTAGGTGTCGACGTACTCGGCCCGGTTGAGCCGTGCCACCAGGCGGAGCATGAGGTTGAGGCGCTTTCCGGTGTCCCGCAGGTAGGGGAAGTCCTTCGCGGCGAACGGAACCTCCGGGAAGCAGCCTCTCCCGTCGTCGGGCAGCAGGTCCGGGTAGCCGATCACGACCACACGGGCGTGCGGTGCCCTGCTGTGCACGGCGCGCAGCACGCGGGCTATCTTCGGCGCCGTCTCCAGGACGTTCAGCGTCAGCTGGTCGGTTCCGGAGCTCTCGTAGTGACGCCGGCACGGGTCGCCGGTCGGGTCCTGGGCGCCGAGCTGCGCGCAGGTGGCGATGATGGAGCCGAAGCCGATGTCGTTGCCGCCGATCTGCACGGTCACCAGGTCGGTGTCGCGTCCCACGGCGTTCAGCTGCGGGCCGTTGGTCCCCTGCGCCTTCCACATGTGCTCGGTGGTGGCACCGGCGCAGCTCACGTCCTTGAACGCGGACGTTCTTCGCGCCTCGGCGACGATGGAGGGGTAGTTGTGGTCGGAGCGGGCGCAGTTGGCGTCGACCTGCCGCGGGATCATCGGGCCCGAGGTGTAGGAGTCGCCCAGCGCCACGTAGTGCGTGCCGTGGTCCGGGCCGTGGCCGTGTGCCGCGGCGGGTGGTGCGGAGGCGATGGTGGCGACGAGCGCGCAGCCGCTCATCGCCGCCGTCACCGCGGTCGCCCGCCGGCTCCGCGCCGTCGTGCCCTGTCGCGTGCGGTCCTGCATCGAGGCCTCCCCTGGGATCCGAGACGGCACGCGGGAGGGGCCGTTCCGGTCCCCCGCGTATCCGGTTCCGCTTGTATACCGGCCGGTAGGCGCCGGGGCCAGGGGTAGGAGGCGGGCAACTTCCCGCGTCGCCCGCGCACTTCGGGTGGCGGTCCGGTCAGTCGGTGAGCACGCTCGTCAGGGACGGAGGCGGACCGCGGCCGCCGCGGCTACCCGAAGAGCGGGAAGCGCGCGGCGTCGCCGCCGAGCCGGCGGGCTTCGTCGGGGGTCAGAGCGACCCGGCCGGTCGCGGCCCGCGCATAGTGCCGGTCCGTCCAGTCGAGGGGCACGGGGCGGCCCAGAAGGCCGTCCAGCGTGGCCCGTACACACCTGAGGCCGTCCGGTGCCGGCGGCGGCGCCGAGGGGAGGTGCCGGACGAGGTCGAGATGGTGCACGGTGGCCTCCACCGCGAGTGTCGCCATCAGGTCCCCTGTGGTGAGCACATGCCCCTGGGTGCCGACGAGTTCGTCCGGGCCGGCACGGCCCGCCGCCGTCGTGACCGCCGCCGCCGTCTCCAGGTACAGCCCGCGCAACTGCTCGAAGCGCAGGAACATGCTGGCGTTCACCCGCGTGTACCTCCGGCCGTTCGCCGCACCGGCCGAGTCCGGCCGCCAGTCAGCCCAGTAGGTGACGGCGTCCCGGTCCGCAGGGCCCGCGGCGGGTGTGTGCAGCGCCACCAGTCCCCGCTGAGCGTCGAGGAGACAGTGGAAGACGAGATCCCGTACGGCCCACCCGGCACATCCCGTCGGAAGCCAGGACTCCTCGTCCCCGAGCGGGGCGACCACCCCGGCGAACGCCTCGTACGCCGACCTCAGCACACCGGCCTGTTCCACGTGGCTCCTCCCGTCCCGCGCGGTTCTCCCTCTGCCTGCTTCCCTTCCCTGGAGCCCGCGGACCGCACCTCTCGCCGCACGGCGTCCTGACCCGCGTCGGCGGCTGCACCTGCTGGCTCCATGGCGCGGCGGCCGGAACCGCCGTGCCATGGACTTCTGCCGCTCAGCCGGCGGCCAGCAGGTCCCGCATGGTGGCGGCTGCCCGGACGGCCGCGTCACCGCAGCAGTTGTTGAACAGGACGTGCACGTCGTCCGCCCGTTCGGCGGCCTCACGCAGTCTCGGCACCCACTCCCGCAGTTCGGCGGCCGCGTACGCGTGCCGGAAGCGGTCCTCCTTGCTGCCCGTCCCCCAGGCGGCGCTCCGTCCGTGGAACCGGACGACCGCCAGACGCGGTGACGTCACCGGCATGACGGGGGGAACGGAGGTGGACAGATCCTGGTTCATGTCCACGGCGACGGCCGCCATGCCGAGTCCGGACAGCAGCGCCTCGGTCGACCGGGCCTGCGGCTCCCGCCACCACCGGGGGTGCCGGAACTCGACGCTGACGGGCCATCCGGCCGTGCGGGCCGCGGTCCGCTCGAGGAACGCCTCAGCGCGGGCTCCGGGGACGAACCAGGGAGGGAACTGGAACAGCACACCGCCGAGCCGGCCCGCCCGCCTCAGCGGCTGGAGGGCTTCGCCGTACCGCTTCCACACCTCGTCCAGCAGCCCCGGATCGTCCCGGCCCCGGCCCCGCAGGTCCGCGGGGAGCGCGCCGTCGCGCGTCGGGTGCCCGGTCAGCAGCGAGAACGCCTTGACGTCGAAGACGAAGCCGTCCGGGGTGCGCTCCGCCCAGAGGCGGCTGTTGCGCTCGCTGGGCAGCCCGTAGTATGTGGCGTCCACCTCCACCAGCGGGAACCGCTCGGCGTAGTGCCGCAGCCGCCCTTCGGCGTCCCGCCGCCCCGGCGGGTACCAGCCGCTGCCCACCAGGGCACGGTCCGTCCACGAACACGCTCCGGTCATGATCTCGGCCATGAGGGACCGGTTACCCCGAAGTCGTCGGTAGTCGCACGCTGTTGGGGCAGGCCGTGCGGTCACCGGCGGGCCGAGGCCGGTCTCACTCGGCGGTCACACGCAGCGTGTCGAGCGAGGGATCCGCCGCGTCGGGGAGGAGCATCCCCGCGGCGACGCCCGTGCGGAGGTAGTCCAGCACCTCGCGGGTGATGACCTCGCCCGGCGCGAGCACCGGAACGCCCGGCGGGTAGGGGCTGACCATCTCGGCGGCGACGCGTCCCACCGCCTTGTCCGCCGGCACGTGTTCGGCGGTGGCGAAGAACGCCTCGCGGGGGAGCATGGCCTGTTCCAGTTCGAGGGCGTGCGCCGCGGGCAGTTCCACGCGGGGCTGACGCTCCAGCGTGCCGGCCCGGTCCACGAGCAGGCGCAGCGCGTCGACGAGTACCCGCTCGGTGCGGTCGTCGTCCGCGTGGGTGATCTGCGGGCAGATCCGCACGGTGTCGGCGGAGCCCACGTCGACGTGGCACTCGGCGCGCAGCCACTCGGCCGCCTGCATCCCGCTGATGCCGAGTTCCCGCACGTCGACGCTGATCTTCAGCGGGTCGACCTCCGCGGCCAGACCGGCCCGGACGATCTCCTCGCCCATCACGCGCAGGCCCGGCAGCGCGTCGAGTTCGTCGCGGACGCGCCGGGAGCGGCTGATCGCCGTGTCGAGCAGGCCGTGGCCCTGTTCGACCATCTGGCGGCGCCATCCGTCGAGGGTCGCGTAGACCAGGGAGGAGGCGCTGGTGGTGCCGAGGAGGTCCTCGCGCTGCTTGAGCACGTCGGCGAAGACGCGGTCGCCCTGCTGGTGGAAGACGGAACTCTGCTCGATCGCCCCGCCCATCTTGTGCACGCTGGTGACGACCAGGTCCGCCTCGGCGTCCATGCCCCATGACGGGAGCGCCGGGTGGAACGGCAGATGGGCGCCCCACGCCTCGTCGACGATGAGCGGGACGTCGTACTCGTGGCAGACCCGGGCCACGCCGCGGATGTCGGCGCAGGAGCCCCAGTCCGTGGGCGTGATGAGCAGCATGCCCTTGGCGTCCGGGTGGGCCGCGAGGCTGCGCCGGACGTCATCGGGCTCCGGGGGATGCGCGAGGTGGCGTTCGGCGTCGAACTTCGGGTGGACCCACACCGGCCGGACGCCGCTGATGATGACCGCCGCGATCACCGACTTGTGGGCGTTGCGGGAGATGAGGAGCTTCTCCCCCGGTCCGGCGACCGACAGCATGGCCGTGCGGACCGACAGGGAACTGCCGCACGTGGAGAAGAAGGCACGCTCGGCGCCGACCGCGTCCGCCATCAACTCCTGGGCCTGGTCCAGGACGCCCTGCGACTCACGCCGGTCGTCCAGTCCGTTGAGGGAGAGCACGTCGGAGGCGAAGACGCCCTCCCCGACGACGTCCACCACGCGGGGGTCGGCCCCGCGCCCCTGCTTGTGCCCGGGCGGCCCGTAGACGATGTCCCGGCGGCGCCGGAACTCCCGCAGCGCCTCCAGTACCGGTACGCGTGAATGGTCCACCGCTCCTCCGCATCGTCGAAGCCCGGCGCGCCCCTCTCGGGCGGCGCCCCCGCTGGGCACCTCGCACCGGTCCGTCCTCCCTTGCGGGTTGCACCGGCGGGCGGTTCAAAACCCCAGATCAGTCGCGCCGTGCGGGCCGCCCGGACGGCTCGCTTGCCTTCGGCGCGGCCGGGTACTCGGCCGGAGGCCGGTCACAACACGGGTATACGAGGAGATAACGTGCAACTCTCATTCCTGCGACCACTCCTGGACCGCCCCGGCCCCTGGGCGACGGTGTACTTCGATCCCGCGAAGAACGACGAGTCGGGCGCCAAGGAGCGCGAGCTCTCCATACGGGAGATCTGCCGGACCCTGGAGCGGGAGGGAGCCGACGAGGCCACCGTACGGGCGGTCCGCGACACCCTCACAGGGCTCTCCCCCGCCGACGCCCCCTCGGGACAGGCCGTCTTCGCCGCCGGGGGCGAGGTCGTGCTCAGTCACCGGCTGTCCCGGCGGCCGCAGCGCGAGACGGCCTACTGGACTCCACTGCCGCGGCTGACACCGCTGCTGGAGCTGGCCGGTCAGGACCCGGTCTGCCTCGTCGCCTACATCGACCGCACCGGCGCCGACTTCGAACTGCGTTCCGCCGCCGGACC
This sequence comes from Streptomyces sp. NPDC008313, assembly GCF_042956125.1. Taxonomy (NCBI): domain Bacteria; kingdom Bacillati; phylum Actinomycetota; class Actinomycetes; order Kitasatosporales; family Streptomycetaceae; genus Streptomyces; species Streptomyces sp. NPDC008313. The sequence goes on along the minus strand of NZ_JBIBFR010000006.1, from coordinate 69,079 downwards.
GCAGGACTCCGGACACGTCGAAGGACAACAGCGGCCGGTGCACCGCACCGCCTCGGCCGACTGGTCAGAGCGGCACTTCCAGCTGAAGGTGGAGAACACCTGGGAGCGCAACGCCGCCGAGATCGCCGAGGCCCTGGCCGCCGCCTACCAGGAGTCGGGTGCCGACCTCGTCGTGCTGGCCGGCGATCCCCGCGAGCGGCCCGCCGTGCACGACAAGCTGCCCGAAGCGGTCCGCGGGGTGACCGTACAGACCGAGCACGGTGGCCGGGCCGCCGGTTCCGCGTCGCCGGCCATGGAGGAGGCGGTCGAGCGCGCCCGCCAGGAGTTCGTGCACCGGCGGGTGGAGGAGGCTCTCGACCGCTTCCGTGCGGGCCGGGTCACCACCGAGCGGCCCACCGACGCGGTGGAGGGGGTGCCCGCCGTGGCGGAGGCCGCCCGCGAGCACCGCATCGGCACCCTCCTGCTCCGGCCGGACGGACCGGATCTGCGCCGCGAGATGTGGGTGGGCACGGGCCCCGACCAGGTCGCGGTACGCCGGACCGACGCGCAGGCACTGGGAGGGAGCGCGCCCGTGTCCGTACGGGCCGACGACGCGCTGCTGCGCTCCGCGGCCGCCGCCTCGGCCGACGTGCTGGTCATCCCCCTCGACGAGGTGGCCGACGACGTCCCCGCCGGCGGTCTCGGCGCCCTGCTCCGCTGGACGTACGAGCCGAGTCCCGCATAGGCACCGCGCGCGGCACGGGTCCCCGGCCCGGCGGCGGGCGACTGACGGACCGCCCGCGCGGGTGGACAGGATCCGTGCCAGGACGGACGCGTGGGTGGGCTCCCGGGGCGTTCCCCCCGGGAGCCCACTCGTCTTCCGTCCGTGTGACGGCGGTCCCGTCAGCCGCCCGCGGCCCCCGCGGCAGGGCGCCGCCCGGTCCGGCGTTCGCCACGGGTCTCGGCCGTCACCAGGTCCACGCAGGCCGCCAGGCCCTCGTCCTCGGCCGTGCGGCGCATACGGTGCGCGGCCGATCCGTCCGCCAGCGCCTGCTCGGCGAGTTCCTGGACCGTCTTCCAGTCACCGTCGGCCTCGAGCGTCGGGCGCACCCGGGCCAGCAGGCTGCGCACCACCTGCTCGGCGGGCGCCGCACGGCGGGTGTCCGGGATGATCAGGGACTCCTCCAGGCCCGACCTCGCGGCCCTCCAGCCCGCCGCGCGCAGCCACTCGTGGCGGCCCTGGCACCCGGGGGCGTCCGGTTCCTGGAGCCGCTCGCGGGCCTGTGTCACCAGGGCGCGGTAGAGACCGGCGATGAGCACGACCGTCTCCACCCGCGGGCAGGCGTCGCAGATGCGCAGCTCCAGGGTCTGCTGATGGGCGGAGGGCCGGATGTCGTAGTAGATCATCCCGGGGTCGCTGATGACCTTCGAGCTGATGAGGTCCTGCACGGCCTCGTCGTACTCGGCGGCGTTCGCGTAGCAGCCGATGGGGCCAGCCGTGGGCCACCGCTGCCACAGCATCGTGCGCCAGCTCGCGTAGCCGGTGTCGGCGCCCAGCCAGAAAGGCGAGCTGGCGGACAGGGCGAGCAGGACGTGCAGCCACGGGGAGACCTCGCACATGACCCGGACGGCCAGGTCACGGTCGGGCATGTCGACGTGGACCTGCGCGCCGCAGATCAGCTGCTCGTCGGCGACGGTCTGGTACTCGTCGACCATGTGCTGGTAGCGGAAGTCGTCGGTGGGGTGCTGGGCCGACGCACGCGCCAGCGGCACGGTGCCCGCGGCCGCCACGGCGAGTCCCCGCTCGCGGGCGGCCGAGTCGAGCCGCCGCCGGGTCCCGGTCAGGTCGGCGTACAGGTCGTCGAGGGTCGTGTGCACCGCGCTGTTGGACTCCACGGCGGACTGCTGCAGTTCGGTGGTGAAGGTGCGGCCGGGGAGCCCTTCCAGCAGCGTGTCCGCGCGCGGCACCAGCAGCCGGCTCTCCTCCTCCACGACATGGAACTCCTCCTCCACCCCGATATGAACGCTCACATGCACTCCTCACGGCGAAGGGGGACGAGGCGGCGGGCCCGCCGCGTCCCGTGATGGCGAGTCCCCGCCGCACATATCCGCGCGGCGGGTCGTACACGTCGGAGTGCCCGGCCGGGACGCGAATAAGCCCGGCCCGCATGCCACGGGCAGGCCCGGGCGGCCTTCTGTCCGCGGCCGTCGGGAGAGTGCGCCGAATTGTCATCTCTCCGATACATGAGACCTGGTTTGTCCGCATCGTAGGGGTACTCGTCCGTCGCCACTACGGAACGCATCGCACAGCGGAGGTGAAGGCAGTGACAACCTCGTCCAGGCCGTCCATGGAGACGCATCCCGACATCATCGACATGCGCAACCGCCACGAGATGGCCGAGCGCGCCGCGTCCACGCCCAAGGTGCAGGCCATCGAGACACTGGGCTTTCTCACGGGCCTGTATCTGGCGGCCTCACCCTGGATCGTGGGCTTCAACAATTTCACGACCCTGGCGGTCACCAACCTGATCGTGGGTATCTCCTACGCCCTTCTGATGAGCGGGGGGTTCGGCCGCGCCTACGAGCGCACGCACGGCATGGCATGGGCGTCCTGCGCCCTGGGGGTGTGGATGATCATCTCGCCCTGGGTCGTGGCCGGCGACGTCAGCACCACACGGACCATCTGGAGCAACGTCGTCACCGGCTGCGTGGCGCTCCTGCTGGGACTCGCGGCGAGCGCGGCCGCCAAGGCGGCGGGCAAGTCCGGGCGGTCCGGCAGGTCCGGACGGGCGGCGCGTGAAGGACGCGGCGCGTCCGAGTCGTACGGAGCCACCCGGCAGCGCTGACCTCTCGACCCCGGGCCCGCACACGCCCGTGGCCCTCGTCCGGCGCCTCGTCCCGCCGTATCACCCGGCGGTCGGGGCAGTGGACCGAGGCCACGGGGTTCGTCGTGCGCCGGGCACGGCCACAAGGCGCCGGCCCGGCCGTGAATCCGGCGGGCCGGGACTCAGCCCCGGCCCGCGCGGGTGTGGTCGCGCGCGCCCTCGGGGGCGTCCGGTTCTCCGTGACCGGGCGCGCGGTCGCGGCGCCAGTCGACGACCGCGACGGCCAGGGATCCGAACATCGCGGCGACCCCGCAGCCGACGGCGACGCCCACCGCCACGTGGTAGTCGCCGTGGGTCGCCTTGAGCACCACGTAGAACAGCCCCGGCAGAGCCGCGGTGCCCACGGCGCCGCCGAGCCGCTGCCCCGTCTGCAGCGCACCGCCCGCCGCACCCGCCATCCGCACGGGGACGTCCCGCAGGGTCATCGTGATGTTGGGCGAGATGACGCAGCCGCTGCCGAGCCCTCCGACCAGGAGGGCCGGGGCCGCCAGCCAGGACGCGTGGTCCGCGGGGACGTACCGCAGGATCAGTGCCGTGCCGCCCAGCCCCGCCACCACCGCGACGAGTCCGCAGACGGTCAGCAGCCTGCCCAGCCTCTCCACCAGCCGTCCCGCGACCACCGAGGCGGTGGCCGAGCCGACGGCGAACGGCGTCACGGCGAGACCGGAGCACAGCGGGGAGAAGCCGAGGCCGTTCTGGAAGAAGAGCGCGAACACCAGCCAGACGCCGCTGAAGCCGACGAAGTACAGGGCGGCGATACCGGCGCCGGTGGCGTAACCGCGGGTCTCCGTGAGGAGCCGGGGGTCCAGGAGCGGTTCCCCGCCACGGGCGAAGACGCGCCGCTCCCAGGCGGCGAAGCCCGCCAGGAGGACCGGCCCGGCGAGGAACAGCCACCACAGCCGGCGCAGGCCCCCGGCCTCCGCGAGCACCAGGGGCAGCATCAGGGCCAGCACCCCGGCGCCGAGCAGCGCCACGCCCCGCATGTCGAGCGAGCCCCGGCGGCCTGGAGCCACCCGCGGCAGGAGCCGGGCGCCCAGCAGCACGGCGAGCACCCCGACGGGGACGTTGACGTAGAAGATCCAGCGCCAGCCGTCCGGACCGTCGGCCAGCGCGAGGATCAGGCCGCCGGTGACGGGGCCGACCGCGGCGGAGACGCCGACGGTGGCGCCGAACAGGCCGAAGGCGCGTCCGCGTTCCTCGCCCCGGAACAGCTGCTGGATCAGGGCCGAGTTCTGCGGGGCCAGACAGCCGGCCGCGACGCCCTGCGCGAGCCGGGCCACGACGAGCCAGGTGATGGAGGGCGCGGCGCCCGCGGCCGCGCTGCACAGCACGAAGGCGCCGAGGGCCAGCAGGAACACGCGCCGTCTGCCCATCGCGTCGCCGACGCGGCCGGCGGTCACCAGGGCCAGCGCGAACGACAGGGCGTAGCCGGACACGACCCACTGCACCGAGGCCGCGGAGGCGTGCAGTTCCCGCTGCATGGACGGCAGCGCGACGGCGACGATGGTCACATCGAGCAGGATCATGAATCCGGCGACCAGCGTGACCCACAGGGCACGCCACCGGTCGGCGTCCGGCGTGTCGCCGTCCGGTGCCGTGCCGCTCCCCGTCCCGTCCGCGCGCGCCTCGGACTCCACGGAGGCTCCTCTCTCCCTCTTTCACTCCACGCCGCTCCGGGCCGTCCGTGCCGTCCGTGTCGTCTCGGCCGTCCGTGTCGTCCAGGTGCGGGCCGCGGCTAGGACTCGTGGCGTTCGCCGGGGTCGCCCTCCGCGGGGTCGCCCTCCGCTCCCGCGCCGAGCAGCCCGGTCGCCTCGAAGCGCTCCCGGGCGGCCAGGCGGGGCAGTTGCGTGCGGGAGACGAGCGTGACCAGCGGGGGCAGGGCTCCCCGGGTGAACTGCACGAGGCGCAGCCACCGGGGTACGTAGACGGCGGCCGAACGCCGCTCCACCGCCGTCACCAGCCGCCCGGCGACCAGGTCGACGGGGTACACGCGCCGTGCGGGCGGCGGCATGTGGGCGCGCAGCTCGCGCAGGACGGCGTGCTCGTCGGCGTCCCGGATCATGTCGGTGTCGGTCCAGTTCACGTAGGCGATGCCGACGCCCACCCGCTGGTGGGCGACCTCGGCCCGCAGGGCGTGGGCGAAGGACTCGACGCCGGCCTTGGAGGCGCAGTAGGCGCTCATCATCGGGGAGGCGCCCATGGCCGCCAGGGACGCGACCTGGAGGTAGTGGCCCCGGGTGGCGACGAGGTCGGGGAGATAGGTCCTGGCGGTGTTGGCGCTCCCGTTCAGGTTGACGTCGATCACCCGTCTCCAGGTGACGGGGTCCGAGTCGATGAACGGGCCGCCCTCGGCGACTCCGGCGTTGGCGACGACGGCGGACGGGCGGCCGAGCCGGTCACGGACGCGGGCCGCGGTCCGTTCCATGGCCGCGTCGTCGGTCACGTCGACCTCCCACCAGTGGGCGGGTCCGGTCAGTGACGCCGCCACGCGTTGGAGGTCCTCGGGCTGCCGTCCCAGCAGGGCGACGAGGGCGCCGCGGTGCGACAGGCCGCGGGCCAGCGCGGCTCCGATGCCTCGCGCGGCGCCCGTGACGACCACGACGCGGCCGGCGAGGGGACGATGACGACTCCGGGCAACTGATCCCATGGTCTTACTTTATGCAGATATGGCCGATGTATGGCTTGTCGGTCGCACCGGCCGCCGTACGCGGCGCCGCGGCGTTTGGCCGGATACATCGCGGGCACTGCGAGTAACCGTCGCGGGATACCCCGCGACGACCATGACGCGACCACCGACGAACCCGGAGTACGAGGTACTCATGAGCGACCAGAGCATGGCGGACGACGCCTACCAGCCCACCGGAGGCAACGAGGAGCAGGAGGACGCCGCACCGCTGGACCTTCAGGACGCCGTGGACGAGCGCGACTACGACGAGATGCTCGACGAGGGCTACTCGCCGCCGGAGAAGCCGCTGGGCGTCACCAAGACCGGCACCACCGCCGCGGAGCAGCACGACGGCGAGACGCTCGACGAACGGCTGAGCCAGGAGGTGCCCGATGTGCAGCCGCCCGCCGGTGACGGCATCGGCGACCTGCCCGGAGGCGACGGCGAACCCCGCGACCCGGAGACCGGCGAGGAGCGCGCGGGCCGGCTGGTGGCACCGGACGAGGGTGCCCGCCCCGACACCACGAAGGAGGCCGTCGCCGAGGACGAGGGCATCGACGGAGGCGCGGCCGGCGCCGAGGAGGCCGCCGTCCACATCGTGTCCGACGAGCAGCTGCCCCCCGCTCCGGGACGTACCGACCCGTCCCCGGACACGCCCTGAGGTCTTTTGAACCCGGCCCGGATGGGCACGCGTAACGGGCAGCACACGACCACCCAGCAGTGCGTCCCGGTCGGCCGGGGCGCCGGAACGGAAGACTATGAGCAGCGGTTTCGCAGGGCCGGAGGGATTCGGGCAGGATCCCTTCGGGGAACTCATCGCCCGCTTCCTCGGCAGCGGCCGCCGGCAGATCGACATCGGCAGGCTCATGAGCGGGCCCGCCCGGCAGCTGGTGGCCTCGGCGGCCTCGTACGCCGCAGAACACGGCAAGACCAACCTCGACACCGAGCATCTGCTGCGGGCGGCGCTGACCATCGAGCCGACCCGGGACCTGGTCGCGCGTTCGGGAGCCGACCCCGAGCAGATCGCGGGCGAGATCGACCGGCACGCGGGTGAGCCGGACGGCGGCCCTCCCCCGCAGGCGGTGGCGCTGACGCCCGCCGTCAAGCGGGCGCTGCTGGACGCGCACGAGGTGGCCCGGGCCGTCGGCGCCGGCTACATCGGTCCCGAGCACATCGTCATGGCCCTGGCCGCGAACCCCGACTCGGCGGCCGGGCACATCCTCAACGCCGCGCGGTTCGACCCCGGGGCCGCCCCGCAGGCCCCCCAGGGGGGACCGCCCCTTCCCGCCGAGCAGCGGCCGAACCCCGCGACGGCCACGCCGAACCTCGACCGGTTCGGCCGGGACCTGACGGAGCTGGCCAGGGAAGGCCGCGTCGACCCGGTCATCGGGCGCGACGAGGAGATCGAGCAGACCATCGAGGTGCTCTCCCGGCGCGGCAAGAACAACCCGGTGCTCATCGGCGACGCGGGCGTGGGCAAGACCGCCGTCGTCGAGGGGCTGGCCCAGCGGATCGCCGACGGCGACGTGCCGGAGACGCTCGCCGACCGCCGGGTGGTCACCCTCGACCTCTCGGGAGTGGTGGCCGGCACCCGCTACCGGGGCGACTTCGAGGAACGGCTGAACGGCATCATCGACGAGGTCCGCGCGCACTCCGACGAGCTGGTCGTCTTCATCGACGAACTGCACACCGTGGTCGGTGCCGGCGGCGGCGGGTCGGACGGCGGCTCGATGGACGCGGGCAACATGCTCAAGCCCGCCCTGGCCCGCGGCGAGCTGCACGTCATCGGGGCGACCACGCTGGAGGAGTACCGCCGGCACATCGAGAAGGACGCGGCGCTCGCCCGCCGCTTCCAGCCGATCCTCGTCGCGGAGCCGACCGCCGCCGACGCGGTGGAGATCCTGCGCGGGCTGCGCGACCGCTACGAGGCGCACCACCAGGTGCGGTACGCAGACGAGGCGCTGCTCGCCGCGGTGGAGCTGTCCGACCGCTACCTCACCGAGCGCTTCCTGCCGGACAAGGCCATCGATCTGATGGACCAGGCGGGCGCCCGGGTCAGGCTCCGGTTCCGGACGAAGGGAACGGACGTACGGGCCCTGGAGCGCGAGATGGAGCAGCTCGCCCGCGACAAGGACCAGGCGGTCGCGGCGGAGCAGTACGAGCGCGCCACCGAACTGCGCGACCGCGTCGCCGAGCTGGCCCGCAGGATCGAGGCCGGCCGGGACCGCGAGCCCGGTGACGGGGAGATCGTCGAGGTGGCCGCCGCCGACATCGCCGAGGTGGTGTCCCGGCAGACCGGCATCCCCGTCAGCACCCTCACCGCGGAGGAGAAGGACCGCCTGCTCGGTCTCGAACAGCATCTGCACGAGCGGGTCGTCGGGCAGGAGGAGGCGGTGGGCGCCGTGTCGGAGGCGGTGCTGAGGTCCCGCGCGGGCCTGGCGAGCCCCGACCGGCCGATCGGCAGCTTCCTCTTCCTCGGCCCGACCGGTGTCGGCAAGACGGAGCTGGCCCGGGCGCTGGCGGAGGCGCTGTTCGGCAGCGAGGACCGGATGGTCCGGCTGGACATGAGCGAGTTCCAGGAGCGGCACACCGTCAGCCGGCTGGTCGGCGCGCCGCCCGGATACGTGGGACACGAGGAGGCCGGTCAGCTCACCGAGGCCGTACGGCGCCACCCGTACTCACTGCTGCTGCTCGACGAGGTGGAGAAGGCCCACCCGGACGTCTTCAACATCCTCCTTCAGGTGCTGGACGACGGGCGGCTCACCGACGCGCAGGGCCGCACCGTGAACTTCTCCAACACGGTCATCGTGATGACCAGCAATCTCGGCTCCGAGGCGATCACCGGGCGCGGCGCGACGCTGGGTTTCCGGCCGGACGGCTCCGAGGCCGACGAGGAGGGGCGGCGTGAGCAGGTGCTGCGCCCGTTGCGCGAGCACTTCCGGCCGGAGTTCCTGAACCGCATCGACGAGATCGTCATCTTCCGCAGGCTGACCGCCGAACAGCTGCGGCAGGTCACCGATCTGCTGCTCGAGGAGACCCGGCGCCGGCTGCACGCCCAGGACGTCACCCTGGAGTTCAGCCCGGAGGCGGTGGACTGGCTGGCCCGCCACGGTCACCAGCCGGAGTACGGTGCCCGCCCGTTGCGCCGCACGATCCAGCGCGAGGTGGACAACCCGCTCTCGCGGCTGCTGCTCGACGGCCGGCTCACCGCGGGCGGCCGCGTCCTGGTGGACGTGGCGGACGGCGCCCTGGACTTCCGCGGTACGGCGGCGGCCGGGGCGGAGTGAGCGGACCGTGCCGAGTTGCCCGAGGCCGTCACCGGAAACGGGGCCGCACGGGGTGCGGACGAGGCCGCGCGGAGGTGCGGACGGGGTGGCGTGTAGCGGCGGGCGGCGAGGGCACTCGGGCGGAGCCCACGCCGCGTACGGACCGGCCGTGCGCACTGCCGACCACGTATCCATGGAGGTGTCATGACCGCCGAGCAGACCCTTGGACAGGACTACGACCAGCGAGGAGCCGTCCCGCTCGGGGGTTACGCGGCCGTGGCGACGGCGTTCGCGGCGGCGGCCGGCACGTTCACCCTGGTGGCGCGGCGGCGCGGGGTCGTCCTGCCGGACCGGGTGCCGCCCTGGGACGTCCTCCTCCTCGGGGTGGCCACCTACAAGACGGCGCGTCTGCTCACCAAGGACAAGATCACCAGCTTCCTGCGGGCACCCTTCACCCGGCGCGAGGAGGACACCAGCGCGGGCGAGGTCATGGACGAGCCCCGCGGCAGCGGCGTCCGGCTGGCCGTCGGCGATCTGGTGTCCTGCCCGTTCTGCGTCTCCGCCTGGACGGCCACGGCGCTGACCTGCTCCTATGTCGCCGCGCCCCGCGCCGCTCGGCTCGTCGTCTCCGGGCTGACCGCCATGACCGTCTCCGACTGGCTGCAGTACGCCTGGACCTGGACGCAGCAGAACGCCGAGGGCTGACGGCCGGGCGCCCGCGGGACACCTGCGGCTTCAGCGGGTGACGATGTGCCGTTCGTCGGGGACACAGTGGGTCATGGTCAGCCCGGTGACGTCGCGCGGCGGGTTGCCGCCCAGATTGGCCAGCCGCTTACGGTCCTCCTCCGTCAGGTCCTGGCCGGGCAGCGGCTGGAGGTCCTTCACGTCCCGGGCGCTGATGCCGAGCCCCTCGCCCACCCGCGTGCCCAGGTCGTTCTCCACGAGCAGGAAGTGCCACACCATCCGCTCCCGCACCGGCCGGTCGCACTGGGACAGCAGGGTGACGAAGTTCGCCACGAGGTCGTCGCGTTCCCACTGCTCCATCAGGCAGTAGCGCTGGCCGGCCTGGAGGTAGTCGTTCGCGCGCGGGATGCGCTTGCGGGTGAGCCGGCCGCGGATCTCCGGACCTTGTTCCTCGTGCGCCGGACAGCGCGCCTCACGCAGACCGCCCGTGATCGACGGCTCGTAGTTGACGATCGGGTTACCGCCTCCGCCGTCGACGTGGTAGGTCATCCGGCCGTCGCGCTGGTTGGTGCGCACCTGGGCGTTCTTGGCCTGGTTCACCGGGAGCTGCAGGTAGTTGGGGCCGACCCGGTGGCGCTGGGTGTCGCTGTAGGAGAAGGTGCGGCCGACGAGCATCTTGTCGTCGGAGAAGTCCAGGCCGTCCACGAGCACACCGGTGCCGAAGGAGATCTGCTCGTTCTCGGCGAAGTAGTTCTCCGGCATCCTGTCGAGCACCATCCGGCCGACGGGCCGGGGCGGGAAGTCCTGCTCGGGCCACGTCTTCGTGTCGTCCAGCGGGTCGAAGTCGAGCTCCGGGTGCTCGTGGTCCTCCATCACCTGGACCAGCAGCTCCCACTCCGGGTACTCGCCGCGCGCCACGGCCTCGTACAGGTCCTTGGTGGCGTGGCCGAGGCCGTCGGCCTGGACGTTGGCCGCGTCCTGTTCGGTCATGCTGCGGACCCCCTGCTTGGGCATCCAGTGGTACTTCACCAGCAGGGTCTCGCCCTCGTCGTTGACCCACTTGTAGGTGTTGACGCCGAAGCCCTGCATGTGGCGGTAGTCCGCGGGGATGCCGCGCGGGCTGAAGACGTTGACGAGCATGTGCATGGACTCGGGGGTCTGCGACATGAAGTCGAAGATCCGCCGCGGCTGCTGCTCGAAGGTGACGGGGTCCGGCTTGAGGGCGTGGATGACGTCCGGGAACTTGATGGCGTCCCGGATGAAGAACACTCCCAGGTTGTTGCCCACGAGGTCCCAGTTGCCGTCCTCGGTGTAGAACTTCACCGCGAATCCCCGCGGGTCACGGGCGGCCTCGGAGGAGTCGCGGCCGCCGATCACGGTCGAGAAGCGCACGGCGACGTCGGTGCGCTTGCCGCGCTCCTGGAAGAGCTTGGCACGGGTGAAGCGCGCGATGGGGTCGTCGCCGAAGGCCCCGTACGCCTCGAAGTACCCGTAGGCGGTGACGCCGCGGGCGTGGACGACGCGCTCCGGGACGCGCTCCCGGTCGAAGTGGCTGATCTTCTCCAGGAACTGGTAGTTCTCCAGTGTCGCCGGGCCGCGTGAACCGACGGTGCGCTGGTTCTGGTTGTCGTGGACCGGGTGCCCCTGCCGGTTGGTGAGCGTCTCCCGGCGGTCGTCCGCCGCGGGGCCCCTGCTCGATACGTCCGTCACGATCGTCGACTCCTTCGACCCGCATCCCGAATGTGCCGCATATCAGACATAACGCTATGCGAGGGATCGTGATCGCGACGACCCGAACCGCTGTGGACGGCCCGACCGGGTGACCGGGACGACGCCGGGACCTGTCGTCCGGGCCGTCCGGGCCCGCGGCGTCCGGCCCGGCCGGCCCGGACGGAAGAGCAGTGGTCCGGCGCTACGGGGTTTCGTCGTCCTCTTCGTCGCGCTCGCCCTCGGCCTGCGAGGGCGTGGTGTGCGGCGGATCGCTCCGCTCGTACGCGGCCCGCGCCGCCCTGGTGGAGTCCCCGTCGAGGTCGCGTTCGCCCTCGGCCTGGGAGGGGGTGGTCTCACTCATGGGTCGTCCTCACTTCCGCGTGGCACGTCCGGACGTCGGAGTCCCCCGTCCGCCCCACGGCCACCGGGCCGCCGGGCGACCCACGGGTACCCCTCCTGACCGGCTCCCACCCGCGGGGGGTCCCCCGCTCGGCCCGGCGTGCCGCGGCTGCGTTCGGGACGGAGCCGTGGACACTCAAGGACCCATGGAGTCACCCCCTCATCCCCTGACCGACAACACGGCGCTGCTCCTCCTGGAGGGGTACGCCTGGCTTCCCGACCGCATGCGCCGCACGGCGGACACCGTGCTCCGCACCCGGCTGGCGGGCCGGCCCGCGGTGGCGCTGCGCGGACCGGAAGCCGTGCGCTTCTTCTACGACGAACACCATGTGCACCGGCACGGCGCGCTGCCGGAACCCGTCCGCGGCACTCTGTTCGGCGACGGGCCGGTCCACACCCTGGACGGTGAACAGCACCGGCTGCGCAAGGCGATGTTCCTGTCCCTGCTGACCCCGCCCGCCCGCATCGCCGACCTGGCCGAGTACGTCACGGCCGCGTGGGACGAGGCGGAGCGCGCGTGGGGCAGACAGCCGAGTGTGGTGCTGTTCGACGAGGCGGCGAAGGTGCTCACCCTCGGGGTGTGCCGCTGGGCCGGTGTGCCGCTGGACGCGGGGCACCAGGCGGCGCCGGGCCCGGTCGAGGTGACCGGCAACACCCGGCCGGGCGACCGCGCCCCGGCGGACGGCCTCGTCGAGGCGATGGCACGCGATCTGGTGGCCATGGTCGACGGCTTCGCCACCCCGGGCCCGCGGCACTGGCAGGCACGGACGGCCCGAAGGCGCCGCGAGGACCTGCTCGCGGCCTTCGTGGAGCGGGTGCGGGCCGGTGACGTCTCGGTCCCGGAGGACTCGGTGGTCGCCGCGGTGGTGCACCACCGCGACTCCGACGGCCGCACACTCGACGCCCGTACGGCGGCGGTGGAACTCCTCAACGTGCTGCGGCCCACGGCCGCGATCGCCTGGTTCGTCGCCTTCGCCGCGCACGCCCTGCACCGGTGGCCGGAGTGCCGGGAGCGGCTGCGGGGCGACGACCGGGCCTACGCGGCGGCCTTCGCGCACGAGGTGCGGCGCTTCTATCCGTTCGCGCCGTTCGTCGGCGGCCTCGCAACGGCGGACCTGTCCTGGCAGGGCGTGCGCATCCCGGAGGGCACACTCGTCCTGCTCGACGTGTACGGGCAGAACCACGACGCCGGCCTGTGGGGCGACCCGTACACCTTCCGTCCCCAGCGCTTCCTCGACCGGCCCGTGGAACGCGACGAGTTGATCCCCCAGGGCGGCGGCGACCCCGGCTCGGGGCACCGGTGTCCGGGGGAGGCCGTCACCATCGCCCTGCTGGAAGCCCTCTCCGTGCGGCTCGCCCGGCTGGAGTACGACGTCCCGGCGCAGGACCTCACCATCCCGCTCCGGCGGATCCCCACCCGGCCGCGCAGCGGCTTCGTGATCTCCGGGGTGCGCCGCGCCGCCGTCACAGCATCAGCATGATCGCGTAGCCGAGGAGGCCCGCCGCGATCAGTACCGCGACAGCGATGATCAGGGCCAGCGGGGCCTTCGCCCACCCCTTCGGCGGATTGCTGATGGTGTCCCGGGGACCGGCCCCGGACATGCTGCTCTCGCCCGGTGGGGTCTCCCCCGGCGGCACACCGCCGCCGGGGGCCAGTCCCGAGATGCGCCGAGGGTCCGGATCCGGATTCGAAGAAGTCATGGCGTACGAGTCCCCCCGTCACCGCCGGATGCACCTCCGCGCCGTCATGGATGCGGACACACACGGATGGAACCTCGATCGCGAAGGCACGGCACGCGGGATTGATCCGGGCGGCGGCGGAGACCCGTACGCCCTGTCTTGACCCTCCCCTCTGCTCCGTGACAACCGGCATCCGCCGTCACCGAACCCGGAAGAAGGCCGATGAGCACTCCCCCGAACGACCCCACGCCGCCCCGCCCCACCCCGACGCCCGGACCGCCGGCTCCGCAGCCCGGCCCGCTGCCGGGCCCCGTGCCCGCGCCGGGTCCGGATCCGGTGCCACCGAGGCCTCCGGCCCCGGAGCCGGACCCGGTTCCGCCGACGCCTCCGGGCCCCAGCCCGTACCCCGAGCCCGGACTGGGCACCGGATCCGGAGGTGCCGTATGACGTCCGCCGCAGCCCCGTCCGGCAAGGTCGCCGTGATCACCGGTTCGGACTCGGGCATCGGCCGGGCCACGGCCGTCCGGCTCGCCGCGGCGGGCATGGACGTGGGCATCACCTGGCACACCGACGAGGAGGGCGCGGCGCGCACCGCCGAGGAGGTCGGCAGGCACGGCCGGCGGGCGGCCGTCGCCCGGATGGACCTGGGCCGGCTGCCCGAGGCGGCGGACACGGTCGACGAACTCGCCGACCGGCTCGGAAGGATCGACGTCCTGGTCAACAACGCCGGTACGGGCACCGCCACGCCGTTCGTCGATCTGGAACCCGACGACGTGCGGCACGTCCTCGACGTCGACCTCGTCGGCCCGTTCCTGTGCGGGCAGCGCGCGGCGCGCCGCATGATCCGGCAGGGCGACGGCGGCCGCATCGTCAACGTGACGTCGGTGCACGAGCACCAGCCGCGGGTGGGTGCCGCCCCGTACTGCGCCGCGAAGGGCGGGCTCGGTCTGCTGACGCAGGTGATGGCCCTGGAACTCGCGGAGCACGGCATCACCGTCAACGCGGTCGCCCCCGGCGAGATCGCCACTCCGATGACCGGGCAGGAGGACACGGACGTCCGCGGCGAGCGGCGTCCGGGCATCCCTCTCGGCCGGCCCGGCGACGCCCGGGAGATCGCCGCCGTCATCGCCTTCCTCGCCGGCCCCGACGCCTCGTACGTCACCGGCGCGTCCTGGGTGGCGGACGGCGGCATGGTACGGATGGGGCCCCAGGCGGGATCGCATCTGCACAGCGACGACTGGCGCCGCCCCTGAGCCGTCCGCCCGTCGGCGGCCCGCGACGGGCGGGCCCGCCGGCGGCCGGGCGGCCGTGCCGCTGTCAGACGTCGTGTCCCTGGGACCGGAGCCATCGGTGGACGGCTTCCTTGTCGGCGACGGTGATCGTGGCCGGGCCGTCCCGTGTGGGGCCCTCGTCCTCGTTGAAGGCGGTGTCGGTGACGCGTGCCGTGACCCAGTGGGCGAGTTCCCGGGCGGCGTCCCCGGACAGCTGCCCGTCGCGCCATTCCTGTTCGGTGTCCCGCGCCGTCCGGGGCTCGTGCCGGGCGGCCTCGGCCAGCCATGCGGGTATCAGGCGCTCGGCGGTCCGCCGGTCGGAGTCCGGACCGGACTGCGAGGGGGAGGAATCGGTCATGGGGGACGAGTCACCGGATACGGCGAAGCCATGCGGCCGGCCGGACCGGCCGCATGGCCCGGCGGTGGACCACGGAAGCGGTCACTCGTTCTCGAAGACGGCCTTCTGCACCTCGTTGGGGCCGTCGAACCTGCCGGCGTCGGCGTGCGACAGCTTCTCGACGAGCCGGTTGTCGGCTCCGTTGCCCTTCGCCAGTGCCACGAGGTCGTCGCGGTCGGCCGGGTAGCTGGCGCCCTTGAGCGCCTTCTGTACGTCGACGGGGCTGATGCTCGCCATGGCAGCCTCCCTGCTGGGGGTGGGGGATGAGGCTCGGAGCCGGTCGAGTACCCGGCGCCCCGAAGCCGAACACGCGCGCCGGCCAGGACCCAGGAGCCCTGCCGTGCGTGCGCCGAGCGGCGCCCGTGGGCATCGCGGACACCGTCCGTCAGGCCGGACCCTGTACACGGCGCGCGTAGGAGCGGGCGGCACGGGCGCGGTCGCCGCAGCGCGTGGAGCACCAGTGGCGCCGGCCGTGGGTGCGCAGCAGGAACCGGTCGCAGGGAGCGGAGCCGCAGGCGGCGAGGAGATCGGCGTCGGGCCCGGTGAGCAGGTCGGCGGCGTCGGCGGCGAGTGTCGCGAGCGCGTGGTTGACGGCCTGGTCGGTGGGGTGCGCCTGGGCCCGGCGTAGCCCCTGGGTCTCGTCCCAGGTGAGCAGGGGCGCGGCGGGCACCGCCGTGAGCGCCTCGTTGACGGCCCGCAGAGACTCCTGCGGCGGGGCGGTGCCCTCGACACGGGCGGTGAACAGCGCCCGCGCGTGGCCGCGGAGCGTGCGCATCCGCAGCGCGCACATCTCGTAGAGCCGCACCTCCTCGGCGATCAGGTCGTGGGCCAGGAGCCAGTGCCTGGCGGAAGCGGGGGCGGCGAGCAGGTCGTAGCTCTGGCCGGCGGGCAGCGTCGAGGCCGTGTCGGCGAAGTCCAGCGAGAGGTGCCGGTCGGCACCCGGGGCCGGGGGCAGTGCGGTCCGCGCGTCGTCGGGAGCCACGGTCTCTTCCATTCCCTCATGGTATCGCTTGCGCTTTTCCGTGACACCCGCCTAGCCTGACCTCACGGAAAATACTGTTTCCATCCGTGAGGAACGAGGAACACGCATGTCCCAGCACGGCACCGAGCAGATCCAGGTCCGCACGTTCGGCGGGCCCACCGCCCTCTTCGAGTACGGCGGCCTGCGCTTTCTGACCGACCCGACCTTCGACGGTCCCGGCGACTACGCGAATCCCGGCCGCCCGACCCTCACCAAGACCGCGCCCGCCGGCGCCACGCCCGCCGACCTCGGCCCCGTCGACGTGGTCCTGCTGTCACACGACGAGCACGCGGACAACCTCGACATCTCCGGCAGGGCCCTGCTCGCCGATGTCCCGCTCACCCTCACCACCCCCGGCGGCGCACAGCGTCTCGGGGAGGGGGCCAGGGGGCTGGCCGACTGGGAGTCCGTCGAGCTGGACCGCCCGGGCGGCGGCACGGTCACCGTCACGGGGGTCCCCGCCGTCCACGGTCCCGGCCCGCGCGAGGAGGTCGAGCCCTTCACCGGCCAGGTCGTCGGCTTCGTCCTGACCGGCCAGGGCCTTCCCACCGTCTACGTCAGCGGCGACAACGCCTCCCTCGACGCGGTCGAGGAGACAGCCGGGCGTTACGCGCCGGTCGACACCGCGGTCCTCTTCGCCGGGGCGCCCCGCTTCCCCGTGCTCTTCGACGGCGAGCCGCTCGTCCTGGACAGCGCCCAGGCCGCCGAGGCCACCCGGATCCTCGGCGCACGCCGTGTCGTCCCCGTCCACCACGACAGCTGGTCCCACTTCACGGAGGGCCGCGACGAACTGGAGGCCGCCTTCACCGCGGCCGGTCTCTCCGACCGCCTGGACCGGGACTGGACGCGGCGCGCCTGATCCTCCGGGACCGCGCGCGGCGGACACGGCCGGCGGGCACGTCCCCGGCGAGGGCCGTGGCATCCGGGTCGATCCGGTGCCGCCGTGCGGGTGAAGACCGCGTCGGGGGGCGTAGGCGGGCTCCGGACGGTGGTAGTCGCTGATATCGAGTCAGCCGGTCCGTCCGCGGGGGTGAAGCCCCGTCGATGAGGAGCAGAGAACATGGCTCAGCGCGTTCGCGACGTCATGACCGCCAACCCCTGGGCGGTCGGACCGGACACCCCGGCCCACCAGGTCGCCACCATCATGCGGGACGAGAGCGTCAAGGCGGTGGTGGTGACCGACGACGGGAGGCTGCGCGGCCTGGTCACCGACCGGGACCTGACGGTGCGCATCCTGGCGGACGGCGGGGACGTCTCCGCGCGGACGGTCGTGGAGGCGTGCGGCGCGGAGCTGGCGTCCGTCGCTCCCGAGGACGACGTCGACCGGGCCCTGACGCTGATGTACGCGAAGGAGCTGCGCCATCTGCCCGTCATCGACAACGGGCGGACGGTCGGCATCATCGCCCTGCGCGACCTCGGCGTCGAGGCGGGTCCGGGGTTCGGCCTCGACGCTCCCGGGGTCGCCGACTCGATGGCGTGACGCCGTCCGCCCGGCACCGTGCGGGCGCGGCGCCCGTCAGCTCTGGGGGCCGCTGCCGAGCAGCCGCCCCGGGCGGCCGGCTCCCGGCTCGGAGTGGCCCGTCATCATCGCGACGAGCGCGTCCGCGCCGTCCCGTGCCGTCCCTTCAAGGAACTCGGCGCGGATCTGCCGCGCGGACACCCGGCCCGACGTCAGGCACCAGTCCCACCAGCGCTCCAGCCGCGGCACGTCCAGCTTCTCGGCGGCCACGAGCGCGGGCCAGCCGCAGGCCCGGGCCTGTGCGCTGACCTTCGCACCCCCTTCGACCGGATCGATCACCAGGGCCGGGACACCGGCGCGCAGGGCGAGCACCAGCCCGTGCAGCCGGTCGGTGACCACCAGGTCGAGCCGGGCCAGCACGGAATCCAGCTGGGCGGGGGTGGCGCACAGCCGCCAGTCGTGGATGTCGAGCCGCGTGTCCAGTTCGAGGCGGGCGCAGTCCTTGCCGAGGAGCCAGCGTGTGGTCAGCGCGGCGACCGCGTCGTGCCGGCGCCGCTGCGCGTATTCCTGTTGCCCGTGCGTCAGGATCACCCCGACGACGGGCCGCGCCCCGGCGTCGGGGGCCCGGGCCGACAGGTCCCGTACGGAGTCCAGCGCGGGGCCGTCGCGCGGCAGGAGCCGGTGGAACCCGGTGACCGCCGCACTTTCGGGGTCGATCACGGAGGTGCCGACGGCCGTGCGCAGGCAGTGCGCGAACCGCCGGTGCAGGTCGGCCACCTGGGGGCCGTGCAGAGGGCCGCAGACGAAGACGAGCTCCGTGTACCGGTACGGGCGGACGGCGTCGAGGTGCAGCGCGTCCGGGCGGAAGCCGGGGCTCCATACGGTGTCGTGGTCGATCCCCGCCGCGTCCAGGACCTCCTCGACACGGCGCAGCGCCAGCACGTCACCGGCGGTCGCCTCGCCGTCGGCGAAGCTGAACCAGCCGGTCAGCACGACCCTGCGGCGCACCACGCGCGCGTGCTCCCGCGCGGGGCCGGCGGGTTCCCGCTCCGCCGTGCCGTCGGGCTCGTCACCGGGGTGCGGGGTCACCGCGTGTCCCCGCGCCCGTGCCTGGTCCGTTCGTGGCGGACACGCCGGGACACGACCATCGGGTCCACCGCGGCCACCAGGGCCAGGACCGCGCAGACCGCGGCGAGAACGGTCAGCGGTCCGCTGCCGGGCGTGTCACCGGGGCCGGAGCGCGCCGCCCACACCGCGAGGACGACGGCCGCCGCGGCGAACAGCGGCAGGAAGGTTCCGGACAGCAGCATGCGCAGACGCAGCGGGCTGCGCGCGTCGCGCGGTTCGGTCCCGGCTCTCCTCCCGGTTCCCGGCGAGCCGGGAACCGGCGGCCCGGTGGTGCGGGAGCGCGGCCGGGCCGCGGGCTCCACGGGACGGCGGGCCCGCGCTGAGCGGTTCTCCTGCATCCCGGACCTCCTCCGTACCGTCCCTGCCGTCCCTGCCGTCCGTGCCGCCCGCCGTGTCCCCGCGGTCCGCCCGTCCGGGGCCGCTCCGCGGGACGGGTGCTCCGTGGGACGGGTGCTCCGTGGGACCGGTGCTCCGTGGGACGGCTGCTCCGTGGGCGCCGGGCGGCGGCGCGTCAGCGCTCCTCGTAGTCCTCCGGCCTGACGCCGGCCTCCTCCATCGCCTCGCGCATGGTGCGGCCCGACGAGCCGGCGGCGGCGTCGTGCTCGCCGGCCCCGCTCCGCGACGGCTTGCCGACCACGTCGTCCGTCGTATCCGTCTTCGCCCGGTTCTCCTCGGGGACGGTCATCACGGTCATCCTTCCTCGCACTGTGGTTCGCTGCGCGACGGCGAGTACCCGACGGCTGCGTCGGCGACACCGCGCCAGTCACACCTTCCAGTACCCGCGGCCGTCCCGCGAGCGGGGGCGGCCGCGCACCGGCCGCCGTACGTCACTCCACGCGTGCCCGCGCCCCCTCCCGGGTGCGCCCGGCGGCGACGGCCCGTCGCGGATGCCGGCGCACGTACTCCCCCTCCAGCTCGGCCGTCCGCCGGTTGTGCGCCTCCAGCGCGTCCGGCGACCCGTGCAGGAAGGTGTCGTGGCGGCTGTGGTGCACGCTCTCCAGTTCCCGGAGCAGATTCTGCTCGTCCAGCGCCGAGGCGTCCGTCGCCTTGGCGGCGCCGTGGTCGTTGCCCTGGTCAGACACGCGGTTCTCCGATCTCCGGTGTGGGGGACGCGGTGCGCTCCGGTGCGGCGGGACGCGTCGCGCCATGGTGTGCCGTCCGGGTATCCCGGTGTGCGGGTGCTGAACACGCGACCACCCGGCCGAGGACGCGTCACGCCTGGCGGAGGCATGATTGAGGCGGGTCACGGTGGACACCCGTAGTGCCCCCAGCACCCGTACGGGCGAGTCGTCCGTGTCGCAGCCGGACGACCGGGTACCGGTGCTGCCGAGGACAGCGGGCGGCACCAGCAGGCCCGTACGGACAGCGACGCGGCCGCCGGCCGGGGACGGAGCAACGGTGACGCAGAGCGCGGACGATCCCGTTCGCAACGGGCGCGGCCCGGTATCGGAACTGCGCGTGGCGGGAGAACCGGCATCACGCGAGGCGGGAGGGGCCGCGTCGAGAGCCCGTCGCCCCGACCCCTGCGAGGAACTGCCGCCGGACCGCAACCAGGCCATCCTGGAGGCCACCAAGCAGGTGGCGACCCTCCTCAAGGGGCGGGGGCACGACTTCGCGCTCGCCGGCAGTGTCGCCGTCTACGCCCACGGCGGCACGGGCAACCTCCAGCACGACGCCGACTTCTGCGTCCGGCCCGAGGACGCCGAGGCGGTGGCCGCCACCCTGGAGGAGGCCGGCCTGACCGTGTACGCGCCGCCCGAGGACTGGCTCCTCAAGGCCACGTGCCTGGGGCAGGACATCGACCTGATCTTCCGGCTGGCCCACGAACCGGTCACCGGCGAACTGCTCGACCGCGCCGAGGTGCTGACCGTCGACTCGGTGCTCATGCCCGTGCTCGCCCCGACCGATCTGGTACGGAGCCTGCTCGCCGCCTTCTCCGAGCACCACTGCGACTTCGGCACCGTCCTGCCCATCGCCCGCCAGCTGCGGGAGAAGATCGACTGGGAGGCCGTTCGCGACGAGTGCGGTGCCGCGCCCATGCCGGCCGCCTTCCTCTACCTGCTGGAGCGGCTGGAGGTCATCGCACCCCGAGGAGGAACCCGATGAACGACCATGCCGGACACCCCCCGGCCGGCGCCGCGCCACCGGCCCACGGTGCGCACACCGCGAACACCGCGAACACCGAGTACCGGATCGCGCATCTGCGGGAGCGGCTCGCCGCGGAGGAGCTGGGCGAACTCGGTATGCGCGTCGAGCCGCGCGGTTCGTCGGTGGCGGTCATCGGGACCGTCCCCACGACGCACTGCCGCGAGGAGCTCGTGCGGACCGTGGACGAGGAACTGGCGGGGCTGGCCGTCCACTACGACGTCGTCGTGGCCGACGCGACAGCCCCCGACCACCCCGAGGAGGTGGCGTGATCCGGGTAGCGGCAGTCGGAGACATCCATATGGGCCTGGACAGTCAGGGGGTGCTCAGGCCGGCCCTCGAAACCCTGCCGGACTGTGCCGACCTGCTGCTCCTGGCCGGTGACCTCACGCGGCACGGGACGCCCGAGGAGGCCGGCGTGGTCGCCCGGGAGATGGCGGACCTGCCCGTGCCCGTCGTCGCGGTGCTCGGCAACCACGATCACCACGACGAGAAACCGGACGAGGTCACGGCCGTCCTGAGGGACGCCGGCGTACGCGTGCTGGAGGGCGAGGGCACGGTCGTCGACATCGGCGGCGAGCGGGTCGGCGTCGCCGGTACGAAGGGGTTCGGCGGCGGATTCGTCGGACGCAGCGGCAGCGAGTTCGGTGAGCCCCTGATGAAGGAGTTCATCCGGTACACCCGTCGCTGCGCCGACGGACTGCGGACGTCGCTCGACGAGCTGGCGGCACAGGGGTGCGGGGTGCGGGTCGCCCTCACCCACTTCTCCCCCGTCCCGGACACGCTGGCCGGGGAACCGCTGGAGATCTACCCGTTCCTGGGCAGCTATCTGCTGGCCGAGGCCGTCGACACGGCGGGCGCGGACCTGGCCGTCCACGGCCACGCGCACGCAGGTACGGAGCACGGCATGACCAGCGGCGGCGTCCCGGTCCGCAATGTCGCGCAGCCGGTGATCCGCCGGGCCTTCACCGTGTACCACCTGCAGCGCCGCGAGACGGCGGGTGCCGCGGCCACCGCCTCCGAGGCCGCGGCGGGCTGAGGCCCTGCCCGGAGCCCGGCGGCCTCGCAGGTCAGCCGATGTACCGGCGGGCGGTGGACGTACGCCGGGCCTCCTCCAGGGCGAGCAGCCGCGTCTCGATCACGGCGGGCACGGGATCGCGCTGGGCGAGCACCCAGGGAAGTCCGGCGAGCGCGTGGGCGAAGGCCCGTACGGACGCCGCGTCACGGGGCACGGTGCGGGCCAGGTGGAGGGTGCGGCGCAGGGCCGACGGCCAGGGGCGGCGCAGCCAGGTGAACCACAGGGTGTTGCGGACGCCGAGGACGCGCCGCTCGGTGCTGTCCCGGACCGGCGAGGCGGCGTGGTGGACGGTCAGTTCCGGTACGTACGCCAGCCAGTGGCCCGCGCGCAGCAGGTCGGTGGCGAGCAGTTCCTCCTCCCCGCCGAGCCACAGTCCCGGGTGGAAGCCGCCCGCCGCGCGGAAGGCGTCGGCCCGGATCACGGTCGCCGCCGCGAGGAACGAGCCGAGCGCGGGACCGGGCAGCCAGTCGGGCCCGGCGAGGGGCGAGTCGCGGAGCTCGGCGACGACGGGGTCCTCCTCCCCCGAGGGTTCGACCAGGATGCGGGCCGTCACCGCCGCGAGGGCGGGGTGGGCGTCGAGGAGGTCCGCCGCCCGGGTGAGGGCGCCGGGCTCCCACCAGGTGTCGTCGTCGCAGAAGGCGATGTAGGGGGTGTCCGCGTGGCGCACCGCCAGGTTGCGGCCGACCGCTCCGAGGTTCCGCCCCGGCCGCAGCAGCCGTACCTCGGGGAAGTCGCGGGCGACGGCCTCGGCCGTGCCGTCGCTGGACGCGTTGTCGGTGACGATCACCGGCGGCCGTTCGGGGAGCCGGCGCAGGGTCTCCAGGGTGCGCGTCAGCTCGGGGCGGCGGTCCCGGGTGATGACGACGACGGTGGTGCGCGGGTCGGGGCACCGGGCGGTATCGGTCATGGGGCTCGTCCTGATCCTGCTCGTCGGGGTTCGGCGTGCGGTGCCGCGGAGGCCGGCCGCGGTGTGCGGGCGTTCACGGGGCGGAGCGGTCCAGCAGGCGGGCCGCGTGCTCGACCGGTGCGGGCAGGGGCCGGCGTGCCCTCAGGGCCGCGGGGAGCCTGGCGATCGTGCCTCGCAGGGCGTCCGCGGCACCGGGTTCCCTCCGGGCGGTGGCCGCGGCGAGCCGGGCGGTGCCGCCGAGCGCCACCGGGAGCGGCCGCCTGAGCCACGCGGTGAGCAGGGCGTTGCGCCGCTGCACCGCCGTGCGGCCCGGCCGCCCGCCCGGCTCAGGGTCGTGGCGGGCGGTCACCGACGGTTCGTACGTCACTCCCCAGCCGCGCGCCGCCAGGTCGTAGGCGAGCAGCGTCTCCTCGCCGCCGAAGAACAGCACCCGGTGGTACCCCCCGGCGTCGACGAAGGCGGTGCGGCGGGCCACCGCGGCGCAGGCGAGGAAGCCCAGGACGGGGCGGCCGGGCAGATCCGGGGCGGGCGGCAGCGGGGACGAGGCGAGGACGGAGTTGAGGGGGTCCTCGACGGCGTCGGGGCCGACCAGGGTGCGCGCGGCGAGCATGCCGAGGCGGGGGTGGGCGTCGAAGAGGTCCGCCGCGGTGTCGAGGGAGCCCGGTTCCCACCAGGAGTCGTCGTCGCTGAAGGCGACGTACGGGGTCGTGGCGCGGCTGACCGCGAGGTTGCGTCCCAGGGCCCCGGTGTTGCGTCCGGTGCTCACCAGCACGGCTTTCGCCGAGTGGGCGCGGACCGCGGCGGCGGTGCCGTCCGTGGAACCGTTGTCGACCACGACGACCGGGGGCCGCTCCGGGAGGGCGGCCAGCCGGTCCAGGGTGCGCAGCAGGCTGTCGCGGCGGTCGCGGGTGATGACCGCGACGGTGACGCGCGGGGACGCGGGGCCCGAGCCGGGGCCCTGCCCCTTCACGTGCCTGCCTTCAGGAGCTTGTGGACCGCGCTCGCGGCGTCCTGCGCCGTGACCTCGTTCAGGCAGGGGTGCTCGCGCACGGGGCAGTGGTGGGCGCGGGATTCCGCGCAGGCGCTGTGCTGATCGCCGAGGATCACGCCCGGCACGCCGTACGGGTTCCAGTGGTCCGCCGGAACGACCGGGGAGAACAGGGAGACGACCGGGGTGCCGGTCGCGGCGGCGAGCTGGGCGGGCCCGGTGTTCCCGGCGACCAGGACGTCGGCACCGCGCAGGACACCCGCGAGCATCCGCAGGTCGGTGCGGCCGCCGAGGTCGACGCCCGTGTCCCCGCTGACATGCCGGGTCAGGGCCCTCTCGTCCGGGCCGCCGGTGACGACGACGCGGTGCCCCGCGTCGGCGAGCACACTGACGGTCTCCGCGAATCGGTCGGGGTCCCAGGTCCGGGACGGGGCACCCGCCCCGGGGTGTACGGCGATGTAGGGGCCGTTGCCGGTGAGGGTGGCGGTGTCGGGGGCGGGCAGGACGCGCAGCAGGCCGGTGTCGCCGGGGCCGGGCAGGAAGCCCATGGCCCCGGCCGTGTCGAGCCCCGCCCGCGCCTCGTGCCGGCCGGGCTGGCGCCGGTGGCGTACGTCGAGGAGGCTGCCCGCCGGGGCGTGGCTGTCGCCGCCGATGCGCGGGACGTGGGCCATCCGCAGGACGAGTGCGGCCGGCAGTGGGCTGCTGTGCGCGGCGGTGAGGACGAGTGCGACGTCGTACGCCGCCTGCCGCAGCCGGTCCACCAGGCCGTCGAGGTCCGCCTCGTGGACGGCGGGCGCCCCCGGGCCCTCCCAGGGGGCCCGCCACACCACGACGTCGTCCACATGGGGCAGCATCCGGGCGGCCGGTGCGCCCCGGGGGCCGCAGAGCAGGGTGACGTGGGTGGACCCGGTGGCGACGGCCCGTACGGCGGGTCCGGCCAGCAGGACACCGCCGATGCCGTCGAGGCGTACGACGAGCGCTTTCACGCGGACCACTCCCCCCGCTCGTGGCCGGCCGCCCGCGAGGAGCGGGGCGGGCGGGCGTCCGTGAAGTGGGCGATGGTGCGTTTGAGGCCCTCCTCCCAGGGGACCTTCGGCGCCCATCCGAACAGTTCGCGGGCGAAGGCCGTGTCCGGCAGGGGCGCGCCGCACTCGTCGGGGCCGTCGGCGGGGCGGCTCGCCGGTTCGGGGTCCGAGAACTCGAGGCGTGAGGCCGAGCCGGTCAGCTCGATCACCCGGCGGGCGATGTCGATCTCGGGTACGGCCGTCTCGTCGTCACCGATGTCGACCGGCCGTACCGACCTGCCGGCGGCGACCAGGAGCACGCCGTCGACCATGTCGTCGACGTAGCACAGTGAGTGCACGCGGCCGCCCTCGCCGGTGAGGGTCAGCGGTTCTCCGGCCAGGGCCCGCTCGATGAACGTGGCGACGGGGCCGCCGTCGCCCGCCCGCATCCGGGGGCCGTGGGTGGGGAAGACCCGCACGATCCCGGCGTCGGTGCCCTTGTCGCTCGCGTACGCGGTGGTCAGCGCCTCCGAGAAGCGGACGGACTCGTCGTGGGCGCTGTGCGGATCGGCCGGGTCGGCGGCCGGGAGGTCCGCGGGCCGGGGGCGGGGCGGGCGGGAGCCGTGGGCGCGGCCCGGGGAGGCGAGCAGGAAGCGTGCGCCGTCGCGGTCGGCGACGGTCAGGACGTGCCGGGTGCCCCGGCCGGCGGCGTCCAGTGTCCGCAGGGGGTGCGGCGGGCCGTCGGCGGGCGGCTCGGCGGCGGCGAGGTGGAGGACGAGGTCGTAGGGGCCCGCGAGGGCGTCCGGCGTGCCGGGGTCGGAGAGGTCGAGCAGGAGGAGCCGGAAACCGGGGCGGTCGGCCAGCCGGGCGACGTTGTCCCGGGTCCGGGAGCCCGGGGCGTCCACGCAGTCCACCTCGACGTCCAGATCGAGCAGGCGTTCGCATATGTGGGAGCCGAGGAAGGCGGTGCCCGCGGTGACCAGGGCGCGGTCCCACGGGGGGCGGGGGCGTGGGGGCGGCGACGTGAGGGGCGTCGTCGGTGTCATGGGAAACACCCTTCCTTCCGCCGGTCGGTGCGGTCTCATACTCCGACGGGCGGGGTGAGTGCGCCACGTGGGTGGCGCGGTGGAGGGGACCGGGCGGAGGCCCCGCAGAGGCCGGGACGCGCCGTCTGTGAGGAAGTGCACGCCTGTGAGGAAGTGCACGTCAGGGGTGGCGGGGACTGTGGGGGTTTCTCTGCCACGATGGTCGGCGCCGTCCTCCGGGAGGGGGCCACACCAGCGTGGGCCCGAGCGCGTGAGCGCCCTCACGGCGGCACGGCGTCCTCGAGATCTGGTGGAGTGACCGCGCAGCGCAGCCGGTTTCCGCGCCCGCCGACTCCTTCGCCTCCGTCCCCCGGGACCCGTCTGCGAGTGCGCCTGTGCCTTCCTCACCTGACACCTCCGTGCCCAAGCCCCCGTCCGCCGACGAGGCCCGCTCCCCCTGGCGGTCGCTGAAGTACCGCAGCATGCGCTGGTGGTCCGTCGCCAACTTCATGTCCAACGCCGGGACGTGGATGCAGCTCACCGTGCAGAACCTGCTGGTGCTGCAGATCACCGGGTCCGCCGCCGCGACCGGCCTGTCCATGTCGGTCCAGGCCGCGCCCGCGCTGCTGATGAGCCTCGTGGGCGGTGCGGCCGTCGACCGCTGGCCCCGCAAGCTCACCGCGGCCGTCAGCCAGGCCCTCCTCGGCGGCGTCGCCTTCGTCACGGCCACGCTCGTCGCGCTCGGCAGGCTGGACCTGACCGCGCTGATGGCGCTGGCGGCCGTCACCGGGCTCATCGCCACGGTCGACGGCCCCGCCTGCGCCCTGCTCGGCAACGACCTGGTCCGTACCGAGGACGTCCCGTCGGCCATCGGCGTGGGCTCGCTGGTGCACAGCGCCGGCCGGCTCGTCGGCGCCGGACTGGCCGGTGTGACCGTCGCGTTCCTCGGCACGGCCTCCGCGTACGCGGCCAACGGGCTGTCCTTCCTGTTCGTGGCCTCGGTCATCCCCTTCCTGCGGCCCGCGTACCCGGCGGGGCACGGTGCCGGGTCCGCCGGGGCGGCGGCTCCCGGCCGGCGCGGCGACCGGCCGGCCGCGCCGGACATGACCGTGCGGCAGGGGCTGGCCTTCTTCCTGCGGCGGCCCCGGCTGGTCGCGCTGGCCGGCGTCACCGGGATCAGCGCGGTGTTCGGCCGCAACTACGGCCTCACCCTGGCCGTCCTGGTCACCGGGCCGCTCGCCGGGGGCGCCGGGGCGTTCGGGACGGTGTCGACCGTCCTCGCCGTCGGAGGCATCCTCGGCGCGGTGCTCGGCGCCCGGCTGCGCAGGCCGTCCGTACGGCTGGTGGGCACCCTGGCGGCCGTCGGCGCCCTGCTCCAGGTCGTCGCGGGCCTCTCGCCCTCGCTCGCCGTGCTGCTGGTCCTGGTCCTGCCCATGGCCGTGGTGGAGTCCGTCTCCGACACCGCGGGGACGACGGTGCTGCAGACCGACCCGCCCGCCCATCTGCGCGGCCGTGTCCTCGGTGTCTGGGGCAGCATCAGCACCGCCTGGGGACTCGGCGGGCCGCCGGCCCTCGGCCTGCTCATGGAGACGGCCGGGGCGCGCGGCGCGCTGGTGGCCGGCGGGCTGATCATCGCCGGGTCGATCGGCGCCGGTCACCTGCTGCGGCGACGCCGGACCGCGGTGCCGGTGGTGCTGCGGACGGAGGAGACGGGTATCACGGCGCGCCCCGGTCTCAGCACGGCCGCCTGAGCCTGACAAGGGACGCCTCCTTCCCCGGCCGCGGGTCCCGGCCCGCCGGGAGCGGGAGCGCCCGCACGGCGTCGAGGACCTCGTCCACGGTGATGCGCAGCAGCCGGGCGTCCGGCGTCCGGCCGTGGGCGTCCCCGGGACGCGGCGAGCCGTCGCCCGCCGGATGCCACAGCACGCGGTGCCGCGCGTGGGCGGGCGGCCCCCACAGGCGGGGGGCGACGGGGCCGAACAGGACGACGGACTGTGTGCCCAGGGCGGTCGCCAGATGAGCGAGCCCGGTGTCCCCCACCACCACGCAGCGGGCCCCGGCGACGAGCGCGGCCAGATCGCCGAAGGGGACGTCACCGGCGCCGCCCAGCACCGCCGAAGGCGGCAGACCGGCCCGGCCCGCCACGAACCGGGCGAGGTCCTCCTCCCCGGCCCCCGCGGTGACGACGACGCGGTGGCCCGCGCGGTGCAGCTCCCCGGCCACGGCGGCGTACCGCTCCCGGGGCCAGCACCGTGCGGGGGCGTCGGCGCCGGGGTGCACGACGATCGCGCCGGGCGCCGGGGAGGGGGCACCCGGGGGCGGGATGCGCAGGTCATCCGGGTCCGCGTCGAGGCCGTACCAGACGAGCAGCCGGCACCACCGCTCCCGTTCGTGCTCGTCGTCCCGCCAGATGGGGCCGGGGATGCCGGGCGTGCCCGGGTGGGCGTAGGCGAGGAGCACGCGGGGGCGCAGGCGCTGGAGCAGCAGGTGGCTGGGCGGGCCGTTGCCGTGCAGGTCCACCGCCAGGTCGGGCGCCGGGCCGGTCCAGGGCAGCGCGGCGGGGACGGCCCGTGCGGGAGCGGAGGCCTGGAGCAGCCGGTCCACCAGGCCGGTCGCGGCGGCGGCGCTCGCCAGCCGTGCGGGGGCGGCGAGCACCAGTTCGTGCCCCGGCAGGTGCCGGCGCAGGGCCCGCAGGGCGGGCACGGCGGTCAGCAGGTCGCCCAGCCCGAGCGCGCGCAGCGCCAGGACCCGGGGACGGGTCGCGCGGGGGGCGGCCGCGGGGGCGGGTTCCTCATGGCCGGGGCTCGGATGCGCGTGCACGCGGGTGTCTCCCTTCCGAAGTCCGGTGGGACGGGGTCAGGTGGGAACGTGGGTCCGGTGGGACGGGGACCTGGTCCCGGCGGCCTGGCTCGGTCTCAGGGCCGGCGGCGGCCGACGGGGACGGCGGCGCGTGCGGCCCTGCGGGCCAGCAGGGTGGTGGAACGGCCGTCGAGGTAGGGCAGGACGACGGCCTGGCCGCCCCAGGCGCGCAGCACCTCGGCCTCCGGCAGGTCCTGCACGGAGTAGTCGCCGCCCTTGACCCAGACGTCGGGCCTCAGGCGTTTCAGCAGTTCCTCCGGCGTGTCCTCCTCGAAGGCCACGACGGCGTCCACGCTGCCGAGGGCGGCGAGGACGCGGGCGCGGTCGGCCTCGTGGTTGAGGGGCCGCCCCGGGCCCTTGCGGCGGGTGAGGGACGCGTCGGAGTTGAGGCAGACGATGAGGCAGTCACCGATGCGCCGGGCGCTCTCCAGCAGGCCGACGTGGCCCGCGTGCAGCAGGTCGAAGCAGCCGCCGGTGGCCACGACCGTGCCGCCCCGGGCCCGGACCCGCTCGGCGAGGGCGAACGCGTCGGTGTCGGCGGTGTCCGCGGCGGCGGGTTCGGGGGCCGTGCGCCACAGCGCCTGGTTGCCGGCGCCGCCCGCCGCCACGAAAGCGGCGGCCTCGGCGGCGGCCCGCTGGAGGGCCTCCTCGGGCAGCGCCCCGTCGGCGAGCGCGGCGGCCGTCGTGGCGGCGAAGCAGTCGCCCGCGCCGCACGGATCCCCCTGGGCCCGGTAGGGCGCCGGGACCAGCATCGGCGTTCCCGTGCCGGGTCTGGCGAGCAGCACTCCGCGTTCCCCGAGGGTCACGGCGACGCCCGCGACCCGCCAGCGCTCCACGAGACGGGTGGCCCGTTCGGCGTAGGCGCGCAGGGACTCGCCGTCGCCGGGGCAGAGGGCCCGGGCCTCGGCCGCGTTCGGGGTGACGAGCCGTGCCTCGGGCACGGGGGCGTCGCCCCTGGGGTGGGGGTCCCACACCAGCGGTGTGCGGCGGGCGGCCTCCGTGAGATGGGGGCGCACGGCGTTCGCGGTGTGCCGTCCGTAGTCGGCGACGAGGACGGCGCGTGCCTGCGCCAGGGCCTCGCGAACGGCGTCGTCCGGTTCGCCGGGTTCGCCGCCGCCCCGGTCGATGCGGACGACGGGGCGGCCGCCCGCGAGCACGCGGGTCTTGACGGGGAGGGTGCCGTCGAGGGGGATCTCCACGAGCCGGACCCGGCCGCGCAGGTCCCGGCGCACGGCCTCGCTCGCGGGGTCGTCGCCGAGCGCGGTCACCAGGGTCACGTCGCGGCCGGTCCGTGCGGCGAGCGCGGCGGCGAGTCCCGCCCCGCCGGGGTGCCGCCGGTCGCCCGTGACGTCGACGACGGGCGCGGCGGCGTCCGGCGAGAGCCTGGTCGCGACGCCCTCGATGTCCTCGTCGAGCAGGACGTCCCCGACGACGACGAGGGGGTTCGGCCCGGTCATGACGCCCTCCCGTGGGCGGCGATCGCGCGGGTGGCCGCGGTCGCGCGGACGGGCTCGGCGGGGGCCAGGGCCGCGTCGAAGCACTCGCAGAGGAGGTGGACGGCCACCAGGTGGGTCTCCTGGACGGTCGCGGTGCTGTCGGCGTCGATGCACAGCGCGTCGTCGGCAACCTCGGCCAGCGGGTTGGGTCCCGGCCCGGTCATCGCCCAGACGCGCAGCCCGGCGCGGCGGCCGGTGACGGCGGCGGTGATCAGGTTGGCGCTGCGCCCGGAGGTGGAGAGCAGCACGAGGACGTCGCCGGGGCGGCCGTGCGCGGACACCTGCCGGGCGAAGACGTGGTCGAAGCCGTAGTCGTTGCCGATGGCGGTGACGCTGGAGGTCTCGGCGTGCAGGGAGATGGCGGAGTAGGCGGGCCGTTCCCGGCGGTAGCGTCCGACCAGTTCGGCGGTGAGGTGCTGGGCCTGGGCGGCGCTGCCTCCGTTGCCCGCGGCCAGCAGCCGGCCGCCGGACGGCAGGACCG
Organism: Streptomyces sp. NPDC008313; assembly: GCF_042956125.1. Classification (NCBI taxonomy): domain Bacteria; kingdom Bacillati; phylum Actinomycetota; class Actinomycetes; order Kitasatosporales; family Streptomycetaceae; genus Streptomyces; species Streptomyces sp. NPDC008313. The sequence continues at coordinate 38,552 of NZ_JBIBFR010000006.1, read as the reverse complement.
CGGCGAGGCGGTCGCCCCACTCCGCGATCTGTTCGAGGCCGGCTCGGCGCAGGCGGCCGAGGGCCACTTCCAGTGACCGGCAGTGCAGGTGCGCGGCGTCGAGTGCAGGGGTTGTGGTCATGTGGATCGGGCGTACCGCGTCCGGGGGGACGTCGGCGGGACCCGCACCTCCTTCGGACATCGTTGCTCCCGCGGTCGGTCGGTCGGGCCGTGCGGCCGCCACGCCGCTCGGGCGTTCGTACCGCCGCTCGGCCGGTCGGTCAGGGGGCGCGCCGCGGCCCGTGCGCGCCTGGGCGCGAAGGGGCCGGGGTGCGAGGGGGCCGGCTCAGACCACCCCCGTCACGGCCTGCTGGGCGTCGACGACCTCTTCGTAGACCGCCTCGGTGGCCGCCGCGACCCGCCCCCAGCCGTACCGGCGCAGGACCCGGCGCCGGCCGGCCTCGCCGCACGCCTCACGCGCGGCCGGGTCGGCGAGGAGTTCGCCGACCGCTCGGGCGAGGGCCTCGGGGTCGCGGGGCGGCACCAGCCGTCCGGTGGCCGGGTCGGCGACGGTGTCGAGCTGTCCGCCGACCGCGCTGGCGACGACCGGGCGGCCGCAGGCCATCGCCTCAAGCGGGACGATGCCGAAGGGTTCGTAGTCGGCGGGGCAGACCACCACGTCGGCGCCGCGCAGCAGGGCCGGGACCTCGGTGCTGGGCAGTCCGCCGGTGAAGCGGACCCGGCCGGCGACGCCCGCCTCGCGGGCGACGCCGCGCAGCCTGCGGACCTCCGGGTCGTCGTCGAGCCGGCCGGCCGGGGGGCCGCCGACGATCACGAGTTCCGTGTCGGGCAGCCGGGCCAGTGCGGCGATGGACACCGCGGCGCCCTTGCGCGGGACCACCCGGCCCAGCTGGAGGAGCCGGTACCGGCAGGGCCCCCGTCCGGCGGCCGGTCCCCTGGGCACGAAGAGGTCGGTGTCGACCCCGCACGGCACGACGCTGGTCCTGGCTTCGGGCACGCCCATCCGGCCCAGTTCGGCGATCTCGTCCCGGCAGGTGGCGATGACCCGGTCGCAGCCGAGGCCCACCTCCGTCTCCAGGGCGATGCGCCGGGGCGGACTGGTGTCGGCGAACTGCTGGTGGCGTCGCTTCACGGTGCCGAGCGCGTGGTACGTGTGCAGCAGGGGCAGCCCCAGTTCGCGCACCGCGCGCAGGGAGGCGAGGCCCGACATCCAGAAGTGCGAGTGGACCAGATCGGGGGGCCGGGTCCGCCAGACGCGGGCCAGGTGACGGCCGAACTCGGGCATGTACGGCAGGAGTTCGTCCTTCGGTATCTGTTCGGGCGGTCCCGCGGGCACATGGTGGACCAGCACTCCCTCGCGCAGGAGCACCCGGTCGGGCAGGTCGCTCGCGTCCCGGCGGGTGAAGACGGTCACCTGGTGACCCCGGTCGGCCAGCGCGCCCGCGAGGGCGGCGACGTGGACGTTCTGTCCGCCCGCGTCCACTCCTCCCAGGGTGGCGAGCGGACTCGCGTGCTCCGAGACGAGAGCGACCGACAGCGAGCCGGGGCCGACGGGGCCGGGGGTGAGCGGCCCGCTCAGGAAGGGGCCGGGGGTCGGGTTCATGAGCGCGCCTCCGTCATCACGCGCTCCCAGTCGTCGAGGAAGCGCTTGAGTCCGTACCGTTCGAGAGCCGCCTGGCGGGCGCGGGCGCCGTCCTCGGCGGCCGCGTCCGGTTCCTCCAGATAGCGCCGCGCGGCCCGTGCCAGGACGTCGGGCCGGGTGGACAGGGTGCCCGTGCCCGGGGGGACGGCCTCGACGGCCTCGGTGGTGGCGAGGGCCACGACCGGCATGCCCAGGTGCATGGCCTCCAGCAGCGAGAGCCCGAGGGACGTCCAGCGCACGGGGTGCAGATAGCAGCGCCGGTCCGCCAGGGCGGCGTGCAGTTCGCGCTGCGGGAGGTCCGCGGAGCGGCACCGGTCGTCGGGGATGCCCAGGTGCGCGGCGAGGCCTTCGGTGCGCATGCCGAAGACGTCGAGCGGGGCCGCCTCGGACAGGGCGGGCAGCAGGTCCGTTCCGGTGTGACGGCCGCGCCGCACGGGGTCGTTGACGACGACGGCGGCGCGGGGCAGCCGGCCGGTGTACAGGTGTCCCGGGTCGACGATGCCGTGCTCGATCACCTCGGTGCGGGTGGTGCCGCAGTCCCAGAACAGCCGGTTGAAGTGGGTGACGTGGACGAGCGTCAGGTCGTCGCGGTCGGCGAACGGGTGACGCGTGCCGGGCACGTCGCCGTCCGGTGCGTTGTGTTCGAGGTAGACGGCGGGGACGTCCCTGCCGGGCCTGCGTCCGCCGAGCCAGCGCTCGGCGAGGTCCTGTTCGTGCGGGCGCTGGAGGACCACCAGGTCCACGGGCGTCTCGCGCAGCCCCTCGGGCGTCACCTCCCGCACGGAGGCCGGCCAGGAGAAGGTACGGGCCCGGCCGAGGCCGTCCGGGTCCCTGGACGGTGTCACCGGGACGAGGTAGGTGTGGGGGCCCTGGACGAAGGCCGTGGTCCAGGAGCCGTGCACATGCCACAGCAGGATGTTCATACGGTCGCTCCTCGTTCCGTCTCGCGGCCGCCGCCGCTCCCGTGCGGCGGCCCGGTGCGGTCGCCGGCGAGTGCGGCCACCGCGGCGAGCACCTCGGCGTCGCCCACCCCGTCGAGGCAGGGGTGGCCGGGGACGGGACAGTGGCGGGCCCTGCTCCGCGCGCACGCCTCCCGCTGATCCCCGAGCAGGACGTGCGGGACGCCGTACGGACGCCAGCGTTCGGCCGGTACGACCGGTGCGAACAGGCAGGCGACGGGGGTGCCGACGGCTGCGGCGAGATGGGCGGGGCCGGTGTTGCCGACGACCGCCACCCGCGCCCGGGCCAGCACGCCCGCCAGGCGCGGCAGGTCGGTGGCGCCGCCGAGGTCCAGTGCGTGGGTGCCCGCCACCCGGGCGGTCAGCTCCCGTTCCGCGCGGCCTCCGGTGACGACGACCCGGTGGCCCCCGGCGGCGAGCGCGGCGGCGGCGCGCCGGGCCCGTGCGGGGCTCCAGGCCCGTGCCGGTACGGCGGCTCCGGGGTGGAGCACCACGTACGGCTCGTGGCCGCTGAGGTGGGTGGTGTCGGGCGGGGCGGCGACGCGCAGCGCCCCGTCGTCGGCGGGGGGCAGCGGGAATCCGGCGTCGCGGGCCAGGTCGAGCGCCGCCTCCGCCTCGTGCCGGTGGGGCAGCCGGTGGTGCCGCAGGTCGAGCAGGGCGCCGGGGTAGTCCTCGCTGTCGGCGGCGATCCGGCCGATCCCGGCCAGCTTCAGCAGAAGCGCGGCCGGCAGCGGGCTCTGGTGGTACGAGACGAGGACGAGGGCGCGGTCGAAGCGCCGGGCCGACATCTCCTCGAGCAGGTGCCGTGTCGCGGGCCGCGACACCTCGGCCGGTTCGAGGCCCACCCAGGGGGCGTCGTACTCCAGCACCTCGTCCACGCCGGGCAGCAGCCGTCCCGCCTGCACGCCCTGGGGTCCGCAGAGCAGCGCGGTGTACGAGGAGCCCGCCGCCACCGCGCGCAGGGCGGGGCCGGCCAGCAGGACGTCACCGGCGCTGTCCAGGCGGACGACGAGGGTGCGGGGAAGCGTACGGGGGCCGGTCATCGCGACCACTCCGTCATGGGGCGCGCCCGATGCCCGGGCCCGGGCGGGCGGGCGTCGTCGCCGGGCCGGACGGCCGGGAGCGGGTCCGGGGCAAGCAGGAGGCGTACGGCTTCCAGGAGGCCGTCGGCGACGGCGGGGGCGGCGGCGGTCTCCTCGCGGCGGGTGACGGGGGTCGGTACCAGCACGCCGCGGGCGCCCGCGGCGCGGGCGGCCTCCATGTCGGCGCCGATGTCGCCGATGACGGCGGCGCGTTCGGCGGGGAGGCCGAGCCGTTCGCAGGCGGCGAGGACCAGACCGGGGGCGGGCTTGCGGCACGGGCAGCCGTCGGCGGGGCCGTGCGGGCAGACGGCCCAGACGGCGAACGGGCCGAGCAGTTCCTCCACCCGGTGGCGGACGGCCTCCACCTGGCGGCGGGTCAGCAGGCCGCGGGCGACGCCGGACTGGTTGCTGACCACGCCCACCGGTATCCCGCGGCGGCGTACGGCGTCCACGGCCTCGCGGGCCGTCGGCATGAGCCGGACCCGCCCGGGGTCGCCGTTGTAGGGCACGTCGGTGACCAGCGTGCCGTCACGGTCGAAGAGAACCGCGGCCGGGAGGGCATGACGCGCGGCGGCCGGCGGGCGCGGAGGCGCGGGACCGTCGAGGAGCCAGGGCCCGGACTCCGGCCGTACGGGGGCCTGTCGGGGGTGCGGCTTCGCGTGACCCGTCATGAACCGACCCGTTCCTCGGCGGCGGGCCTCGCCGCTCGCGGCGGTCCCCCGGTCTCCGGCGGCAGGTACCGGGCCGTGCCCCGGTGGACGAACTGCCCGCGCAGCCAGTGCCAGGTGGCGGCCGGCGGGATGAGCACGCTGGTCGCCGCCATGGTGGCGACCTCGTCCGGGGTGCGCGGTCCGGGGCTGATGCGGGCCAGGGCGAACTCGGCGGTGCCGCTCAGCCAGGCGGCGGCGCAGGCCGCCGCGGCCCGGGGCCTGCGCAGCAGCGCGCAGGTCAGGGCGGCCGCGGCCGCGCCGGTCACCGCGAGGTGGCGGGGCAGGCGTCCGCGCGGGGCCGCGGCCCTGCTCCACCAGTCGCGGCCGTGCCGCCGGGTCATCAGGACGTCGTCGGCGTTGCCGGCCTGGAGCCGTACGGAGGTCCAGCGTCCGGCCGGGCGGACCGGGTGGGTCGTGGAGCGGTTGCCGGACACCACCGTCCAGCGGGCGCCGAGGACGCGCAGCGCGAGGTCCGCGTCCTCGCGGAAGGCCCGCCGGAAGCGTTCATCGAAGCCGTCGACGCTCTCGAGGGCCCGGCGGCGGTAGGCCATGTCGGCGGTGATCCACCGGGCGGTGGCGAGCCCTGCGGTGTTGCGCTCCCAGTCGGTGGGGCGCCGGTCCACGGGCAGCGGCACGTCGATCCGGGCGGTGACGGCACCGGTCCGCGCGGTGGCCGCGGCGAGGTCGAGGGCGAGGTCGTCGGCCCAGGTGGGGCCGGGGACCACGTCGTCGTCGAGGAAGACGATCCAGGGCACCCGGCCCACGGCCCGCCATCCGGTGTTGCGCGCGGCGGCCGGGCCGCGGGCGTCCGCGCGCACCACGTCGGTGACGGCGCGCAGCCGCTCCGGGACGGCGGCGTCGAGGGGGGCGCCGGTGCCGTCCGGGCGGTCGTCGACGAGGACGATCCGCAGCGGCATCGGGCCCTCGGCCCGGGAGAGGGCGCGCAGGCAGACGCCCAGGCTGGGGCGGCCGAGTGTCGGGATCACCACCGCGTACGTGCCGTCGGTGTGTCCGGTGTCCCGGGGGTCCGGTCCGGCGGCCTTCGGGTCCGGCGGGTGCGCGGTCATCGGACCTCCCCCTCCCGGCCGGTGCGGAAGAGGTCCTGGCGGCGGATCGCGTACGGTCCGACGGCGAGGAGGTCGACGGGCGAGGAGCCGAAGCACTCCAGCGCGTCGCGCGGGTCGTCCACCATGGGCCTGCCCGCGGTGTTCAGGCTCGTGTTGACCACGACGGGCAGTCCGGTGAGCCGTTCGAACTCGCCGAGCATCCGGGCGACGAGAGGCTCCCGCGCGGGGTCGACGGTCTGGATCCGGGCGGTGCCGTCGACGTGGACGACGGCCGGGATGCGCTCGCGCCAGCCGGGCGCCACGTCGTGGACGAAGAGCATGTACGGGCTCGGCATCGGCCCGTCGAAGATGTCCGGGGCGCGGTCGGCGAGCACCATCGGGGCGACCGGCCGGAACTGTTCGCGGCCCTTGACGTCGTTGAGCCGTTCCAGGTTGCCGGCGTGCCCGGGGTGGGCGAGCAGCGAGCGGTGCCCGAGGGCGCGGGGCCCGTACTCGGAGCGGCCCTGGAACCAGGCGACGATGCCGTTGTCGGCGAGGGTCCGGGCCACGGTCGCGGCGATGTCCGCCGGGCGTTCGAACGGCACGGCGGCCGTCTTCAGCCAGGCTCCCAGTTCCGCGTCCGACCAGTCCCGGCCGAGGTCGGCGCCGGTCAACGGCTCGGGTTCGTCGCCCGCGCCGGCCGCCAGCAGCAGGGCGCTGCCCAGCGCGGTCCCGGCGTCACCGGCGGCCGGCTGCACCCAGACCCGGGAGAAGGGTCCCTCGCGGGCGATGCGGGAGTTGGCGACGCAGTTGAGGGCCACTCCCCCGGCGAGGGTGAGCACCCGGTCGTGGGTGCGGCCGTGCAGCCAGCGGGCCAGGTCGAGCAGCGTCTCCTCCAGGACGGCCTGGGCGCTCGCGGCGGTGTCGGCGTGGTCCTGGGTCCAGGGCTCGTCCGGGCCCCGGGGGGCGCAGAGTTCGTGCCAGGGCACGGCGGTGGCGCGGAACCCTCCGTCACCGGTGGGATACACGTGGCGGCGGAGTTCGGCGAGCATACGCGGGGTGCCGTGGGAGGCGAGGGCCATCACCTTGAACTCGTCGCTGGAGCGCAGGAATCCGAGGTGCTCGGTCAGCTCCTCGTAGACGAGCCCGAGCGAGTGCGGCAACTCCTGTGCGTACAGGGGCTCCAGGCGGTCGCCGACGCGGCGGGCGGCGAGGTGCGAGGCGCGTTCCCCGCGGCCGTCGAGCACGAGCACGGAGGAGTTCCCGGCGTCGGGTGCGGCGAACGCGCTCGACGCGGCATGGGACATGTGGTGCGGCACGAAGCGGACGATGCCGGGGTCGAGACCCGGCAGCGCGGACGCGAGGAAGCCGGGGGCCTCGCGGGCGTACGTCTGCCGCAGGTGGTCCCAGGGGTCGTCGAGCCCCATGGACTCGGCCGGCCTGGCGAGTTCGGGATCGTAGGAGTAGGCGACGGCGTCGAGGTCCTGGGGGCGCAGTCCCGCGTGGGTCAGGCACCAGGCCGCGGCCCGCTCCGGCAGTTCCCAGGCGGAGAACGGCACCGGGCGCTTTCCGTGCTTGCGGCGGGAGAAGCGCTCCTCCTCCGCGGCGGCGACGGTGTGGCCGTCGATCACGAGCGCGGCGGCGGGATCGTGGAAGAGGGCGTTGATTCCGAGAATGCGCATGGGTCGAGGCCTTTCGGCGGTTCGGGCCGACGGGGGTCCGGGGCGGGCAGGGGCGTCACCGGGGAGGCGCGGCCCGTGTGCCCGGCCGGCGGTCCACGGGCGGTGGTTCCCGGCGGGCGGTCAGCGTCAGCGGGTGCTCCCGGTCAGCGGTTCCCGCTCCGGTGGACCGCGGTCAGCGGTGCGTGCTCCGGGTCGGCGTCCGCGTCCGCCCTGAACCAGTCGATGGTGCGGCGCAGCCCCTCCTCGGCGGCCACCTGCGGCTCCCATCCGAGCTTGTCGCGGGCCAGGGAGATGTCCGGGCAGCGCACCGCGGGGTCGTCGGTCGGCCGTTCGATGAAGCGGATCTCGGAACGTGAGCCCGTCAGGCGGATGACGAGGCGGGCCAGCTCCAGCATGGTGATCTCGGTGGGGTTGCCGATGTTGACGGGGCCACGCATGCCGTGCACGGCCGCCGCGAGGATCCCCCGTACGGTGTCGTCGACGTAGCACAGGGACCGTGTCTGGTTTCCGTCGCCGGTGACGGTGAGGGGCTCGCCGTCCAGTGCCTGGCGCACGAACGTCGGAACGGCGCGGCCGTCGTGGCCGCGCATCCCCGGCCCGTACGTGTTGAACAGCCGCACGATGCCGGTGTCGGTGCCCTGCGCCTCGGCGTGGGCGGTGGTCAGCGCCTCGCCGAACCGCTTGGCCTCGTCGTAGACGCTGCGCGGGCCGACCGGGTTGACGTTGCCCCAGTATCGCTCGTCCTGGGGGTTCTGCTGCGGGTCGCCGTAGACCTCGGAGGTGGAGGCGAGCAGGAAGCGGGCTCCGCAGGCGTGGGCGAGTTCGAGGGCGTTGCGGGTGCCGAGGCTGCCGGTCTCCATCGTATGCAGGGGCATCCGCAGATAGTCGGCGGGCGACGCGGGGGACGCGAAGTGCAGGACGAGGTCGGGAGGCCGTTCGACGGGCAGTTCCTCGGAGACGTCCGCCTCGACCAGGGTGAAGCCGGGGCGGCCCCGCAGGGTGGAGACGTTGCTGTGCCGGCCGGTGCTGAAGTCGTCGACACAGGTGACGGCCGTGCCCGACTCGAGCAGCGCGGCGCACAGATGCGAACCGACGAAACCCGCTCCGCCGGTGACGACGGCGTGTTCCCAGTTCTGGCGGTTCTGCGGAGAAACGGTGCTCATGATCGGTCTCCTCTGTGCGCGGCGGCGCCTCGAGCCCGCGTCCTCGGCTGTGGACTCCGACGGGACCGGTGATGGCCCGGTCCCGGTCAGCGTCCGCCGTTCGGGCGTCCACGGCTCGGTGGTGTAGGGCATCCGGGTGACTCACGCTGAGCGATGGCCATATCGCCCCATTTGTTGCTGTGTGTCCCTGGTTTCCCAGCTGCCCGCACCTCATGCACAGAGAAGCGAACGACTACTTTGTGTAGCTATGTGCACCAATGCCTGATTCACCCCTGCCAGGAGAGGGTGGGCTGATACGAGCGCGGGGTGGAGCCGCGCGGGAGACGTGGGCGCGGTGCGCGAGGGCGCACCGGGCGGTGCGCAGTCAGCCGAGGAGGGGGTCCGGCGCGTTCTCCGCCTTCAGGCGGTCGAGGAGCCCCCCGTGGTGGAGTGCCGAGACGGGGGCGAGCAGGTCGGGGTGGCGCAGCAGCGCCGCCGCACGCCGGTCGTGCTCGTCGGGGGTGAGCAGGCGCCGGAAGTCGAAGGGCGCGCCCGCCGTGTGCTCGCAGTCGGCGAGCGCCGCCACCGCCGCGCCGGCCAGCGCGGGATCGGTGAGCAGACAGGCCGCCCAGCTGACGACGACCTCGTCGACCCAGGTGCGCCACGCCTGGACATCCCAGTCGTCACCGTCCGTGCCGGGCGGCGGCCCGTCGGTACCCGTGATCCAGTACAGCCGGGCCGATCCGCCGGGTCCCACCAGGCCGACGAGCGAGGCGTCGACGACCGTGGGGTAGCGCAGCCACGCCGCGACCGTCACGGCCTGCCGGGCCTGGACCTCGCAGAGGGTCGCGTCGAGCACGCCGCCGCCCGCCGGGTAGGCGCGGGTCAGCCACTGTGCGGTCGCCGCTATGAGCGGGGAGAGGTCTGCGAGCACTGGACCGTCCGGGGATGGATTGCTGGGGGCTCGGACGGGCACCGTAGCCCGCGCCTTTCCCCGGGCGACATGACGCAGGCCACTGAAGGGCAGTGGCATCGGCCACACCCGCGCCACCGCCACCCGCGACGCCACCCGCCGCGCCCGCCGTCCGGGCGCCTGGCCGCCCGCGCCCCGCGTCCCCTCGCCCTCGGCCTCGGCCGCCACCCTTCCGCCGCCACCCGCGTCCACTGTCGGCGGACCCCGGCGACGGGGTCCGCCGCGGACCGGGTCAGGCGGGCTCGTCGGTGGCGGCGCGCGCCTTCGGGACACGGGGCGTGGCCGGGGAGGCGGCGAGCCACTGGGCGACCGTACGGGCGATGGGCTGGCCCGTCTCGATCTCCACGAAGCCGAACTGGCCGGACTGGTTGCACTCGAGGAACCACCAGACGCCCTCGGCGTCCTCCGCGAAGTCGAAGGCGCCGTAGGTGAGTTCGGCGAGCCGGAGGTAGGCGTGCACCCCCTCGGCGACCCGGGGCGGGGTGTCGACGGGGCGCCAGGGCTCGGCGGACGTGGCGAAGCGGACGTCCACCTCGTCGGGGTCCGCGTCCGGGGCGACGACCTTGCGGGCGGCGAAGAGGCGGTCGCCGACGACGGTCAGGCGGATGTCGGCGCGCTTGGCGACGCGGCGCTGCAGCAGGGTGGGGCCGAAGGCGACGTCGGCGAAGTCGGTGCCCGGTGCGACCCGGCTGGTCGGCACCACCCGTGCGTACTCGTGCGGATGCGAGCCGGAGACGGGCTTGACCACCAGGTCTGTGAAGCGCCTGGCGAAGTCGCGGGCGGCCTGGGGGAAGGTCGTGATGAGCGTGGCCGGCACGGGCAGCCCGGCGCGCTGGGCGAGGTGAAGCTGCCAGGGCTTGTGGCGGGCCGGACGCGCGGCGTCCGGGTGGTTCATCCAGCGCGCGCCCGTGCCGCGCAGCATGCCGTAGAACGCCTGCGAGGCCTCCTCGGTCAGCCAGGCGGACGGCTCCGGGACCCGCGTGGCGGGCATGCCCGGCCTGCGCACCCAGACGGACCGCAGTCCGCTGATGCTGACGAGCCGGCCTCCGGCGGACAGATGGCCCCGGAAGACGTCGTGCACGTACTCGCCGGAGAGGGCGACCCCGCCGGGCAGGTCGGCGGGGTCGAGCCGGACCATCGGAACACCGGCATCGTTCAGGTGCGCCACGACCATGTCCGTCGTCACGTCCTGTTCGCAAGTGAGGATCAGAACCGTCATCGTCACGGATCCGCGTTCAGTCGTCGAAGTGGGTCTTCGAGCCCGCGGTGGAGGTCGTGGCCCCCAACTCCCGCAACAGGGCGTAGTCATGGGCGGCGAGGCGACCACCCGGGAGGACGTTCAACTGCAGACCGGAGTCATAGGCGTACGGAGCGCTGACCTCCAACTGCTCCATGGGGCGAGCATAGTTGAGCGCGAACAGTCGCATCGGTTCTCCTCGTTCGGGGCCGCCCGGACGGGCGGGCGGTGACGCTCCGGCATCACCATCCCCCATCGGACGACTTGGCTTCCACGGAGTTATACGAATCGAACGACTGGATGGTTGCCTCACGCTGCGTGATCACGGGAAGTTCGGCCATTCGCCCTTTCCGACGCCTGCCGGAGGGTGTCCGGGCGGTGACGGACAGGTGGCCGAAACGCCGGGGACGGCGTCTCGGCCGACACCCTGTCCCGCCTGTGACGTCACGTCAGGCGTGACGCGGCTGTCCGGATCCCGCCGGGTCGGCGGTGCGCCGGCGGGCGGGTCCCTCATGGCGCACGGCAGCTCCGGCGAGTGACGGGGCCGGCGGCCCGTCCCCCGGGACCCTCATCCCCCGGAGTTCTCCCGCACGATCAGCCGGTGGCCGACGACGTGCTCCGCCGACGAGGTGCCCACGTCCGGGCGCTCGATGCGGTCGAGCAGCAGATCGACGGCGGCACGGGCCGCCGTCGCGATCTTCGTCTTCATCGGCGCCTGGAACAACTACCTGTGGCCGTTCGTCTCCACCTCCGACCCGGCCCTGATGACGCTGCCCGTCGGCATCACCTCCGTGAAGAACGCCTACGGCCTCCAGTACGCGCAGACCATGGCCTCCGCCGTCCTGGCCGCACTGCCCCTGGTCGTCGTCTTCCTGTTCTTCCAGCGGCAGATCGTCAAGTCCGTGGCCACCACGGGGCTGGGAGGCCAGTAGCGGGGGCGGGTTGTCAGTGGCTCCGGGCATGATCGGGGCCGCGGGCCGGCCGGGCACCGCACGACGAAAGAGGTTCGGATGGCCGAGGTACTGCTCTTCCACCACGTTCAGGGGCGCACCCGGGGGATCGTGGAGTTCGCCGACGCGCTCGGCCGGGCCAGCCACACGGTGCACACCCCCGACCTCTACGAGGGGCATGTCTTCGACAGTCTGGAGGAGGGAGCGGCGTACGCGGGCAGGACCGGGTTCGGGACGATCACCGAGCGCGGTGAGGCCGCCGCGCGGGAGCTGGACGGCGGGCTCGTCCTCGTCGGGTTCTCGCTCGGTGTCCTGCCGGCGCAGAAACTCGCCCAGACCCGGCCGGGCGTGCGGGGCGCCGTGCTGATCTCGGGGTGCCTGCCGGTGACGGAGTTCGGCGTGACCTGGCCCGCTTCGGTCCCGGCGCAGATCCACGGCATGGACGGCGACGAGGTCTTCGTCGGCGACGGCGATCTCGAAGCGGCCCGTGCGCTCGTCGCCTCCGCTCCCGCCGCCGAGCTGTTCCTCTACCCGGGCAGGGGTCATCTGTTCGCCGATGCCGCGCTGCCCGGCCACGACCCGGACGCCACCGCGCTCCTCACCCGGCGCGTCCTCGGCTTCCTCGACGGACTGGGCTGAGCGCCGCCGGACCGGGCCCGCCCCCGCGGACGTGCGGGGCGGGCCCGGACGGGTGCCGGTGCGTCAGGCCCGGCGCAGGGTGATGTCCCCGCTCGACGTCTTGACGTCCAGGCTCACTTCCACGCCCGAGGCTCCCGCGCGGGCACCCTCGACGAGCTCGCCCCGGCGGTCGCCGCTGTTGGTGCTCAGGCTCGGGCGGACGCCGACACCCTCCTCGACGCCGATGGTGACGTCCCCTGACGACGTGGTGGCACTGACCGTGCCGCCGCAGGCCGTGGCGATGCGCACGTCCCCGGAGTTCGTCTTCACCAGGACGTCGCCCTCCGCGACGCCGAACCGCAGATCGCCGCTGGACGACGTCCCGGCGACCCTCCCCGCGACATGGTCCACCCGCACGGCCCCGGAGCTGGTGACGAACGTGACGCATCCGCCGACCTTGCCCAGCACGGCGTCCCCGGAAGAGAGGTCGAGCCGTACGTCACCGGTGACCTGGTCGGCCTTCACGCCGCCGGACTCGCTGTCGGCGGTCAGCGCGGCGACGGGACCGTGCACCTCCAGGTCGGCGGCGTCGGAGTCGAACTCCACCGCCGAGCCCGGCGGGAGCACGACCTCCACCCGGACCCTCGGCTTCGACAGAACGCTGCCCCGGTCGGTCGTCACGGTGAGCACCCCGCCCTCGAACGCCACCGCCGTGTTCTCGGCGGCCTTGCGGTCACCGGAGCGCCACGACGCCGCGGGCGCCACCCGGACCCCGACGCCCGGGCCCTGACCGGCCCGGACGGAGCAGTGACCGCCGGGGACACGGACCTGGGCGGTGGCCGGGCCGTTCGCCGTGAATTCGTACATCACACCATTACCTCACGTGAGAGCGGGGGAACGGATCCGCGTCGGTGGGAAGTGCGGCACCGTCCGTTCCCGGTCCTGCGCGCACCACGGTGTCGTAGAGGCCGATCATGGTTCCGACCAGCGGGAGCCAGGTCCGGCTGACGCTTTCCTTGGCGCTGCCCACGAGGTCGTTCCACTGCTCGTCGGGCCGGTGCGCGCCGGCCGGTGAGGCAGCGGCTGCGGCCGTGCCCGGCCCGCCGGGACCGGGGGGCGGGGCGGGGAGGTGGTACATCCACAAGCGGGCCAGCGCGGTCCTCGCGCAGGACCGTACGGCGTCGAACCTGGCGCTCGGCAGCGGCAGTCGGGCGGCCGGAGGGTGTACCGCGCCGGACGGGCCCGCGGGTGACGGACACTCACCCGGGCCCTTCACCGCCGCCGGGGGCAGCGGCGGACGTCCGGTCACCATGGCACCTCGTCGCCGACCACCGTCGGGGATGTCATCGACATCGCCCCAGGCTAGGGCGGCGGTGAGGGAGCCGGACACCCCGACGCACCCCTGCCCGACCCGGGCCGGACGGCTGTGGCCCCCGGCGGCGTAGGGGTGCCCTCGTAATCCTCGGGCTCCCGGCGGACGTACGGCACCGTGCACGGTCAGCTCTCGCGCGACGCGCAACGGAATCTCCCTCGTCGCCGAAGCGGCTGCGGACGTGAGGACGTGACGTCCGGTACGCCGATGAATGTACCCGGTACGCGATCACGGAACGTCGGTTACCGGCCGCGGGCGGAACACCGCCGCGAGGGCTCGCGCATGGGTGCGCCGCGCCCCTCCCGGGGGCGGCTCGTCGAAGTGCCGTAGGGGGCCCGGGGTGGGGTCATGCGGGCTGCCCACAGGCGTCAAAGACGGTCAAAGGCGCAGGTCCAAGGCGTAGGGGTGGTGCCAGCCCCCCCGGGGCCGCGAGGGTCAGCACCAGGGCGGACCGGGTAGCCAGCAGGCTGCCACGCGGGCACCCGGATCCGCAGACTCGGCAGTATGACGATCCATACGATCCCCACGGACACCCGTCCCGTGACCGAGGCCGCCCCCGTACGGCCGCGCACCGTCGAGAGCGGCGCTGCCCGCACCGGTGGCGCGGGCAGCGACTTCGCCCGGCTCGCCCAACGCGTCAACGGCGCGGGCCTGCTGCGCCGCCGGCCCGGCTACTACACGTTGCGCTTCGGTCTGGTGACGGCACTCCTGGCCGCGGGCGGGGTCGCGTTCTTCATGGTCGGTGACAGCTGGTGGCAGCTGGCGGTCGCCGCGTTCCTCGCCGTGGTCTTCGGCCAGATCGCGCTCGCGACCCACGACATCGCCCACCGCCAGGTCTTCCGGCGCCGCCGGCCGAGCGACATCGTCGGCCGGCTGGTCGGCAACCTGGGCATCGGCATGAGCTACGGCTGGTGGATGAACAAGCACACCCGCCACCACGCCAACCCCAACCATGAGGAGCTGGACCCCGACGTCGCCCCCGACCTCCTGGTCTGGTCGAGCGAGCAGGCCCGCAACGCCCGCGGCGTGGCACGGTTCCTGGGCCGTCGCCAGGCCTACCTGTTCTTCCCGCTGCTGACGCTGGAGGGCTTCAACCTCCATGTCTCCAGCGTGCGGGCGCTGCGTTCCCCGTCGACGAAGAACCGGGTCCTCGAGGGCACGCTCCTGTTCACCCACATCGCGGTCTACCTCGCCGCGCTCTTCCTGGTGCTCTCCCCCGGCAAGGCGGTGGCGTTCCTCTTCCTGCACCAGGCGCTGTTCGGCGTGTACCTCGGTTCGACGTTCGCCCCGAACCACAAGGGCATGCCCACGCTCACCGGGGACGAGCGCCCCGACTTCCTGCGGCGTCAGGTCCTCACCTCCCGCAACGTGCGCGGCGGTCCGCTGACCGACATCATGCTCGGCGGCCTCAACTACCAGATCGAGCATCATCTGTTCCCCAGCATGCCCACCGCCCATCTGCGGCGCGCCCAGGTCGTCGTCCGTGGCTACTGCGCCGAGATCGGCGTCCCGTACCACGAGACCGGCCTGATCCAGTCCTACCGGGAGGCGCTCACCCACATGCACCGGGTCGGGGCGCCCCTCCGGCAGCGGCGGCCGTAGGCACACCCCTACCTCGGACGGGACCGGGAACATAGGGGTCGGCGCGCCTTCTGCGGTCACGGGAACGCGATTAGCGTGGTCGGCGGTTCAGCAACCCCGCCGTCCGTCGTCCGAGTCAGGGAGTTCCCGTGTCCGAGGCCGAGCAGACCCACGAGATGGCCACCGGCGCCACGCAGGCCGTGGCGGCCACCGGCGCCGGGGTGGTGGAGGTCGAGGAGGAACTGCTGGTCGAGGAGGTCTCCATCGACGGCATGTGCGGGGTCTACTGACCGGGGCTCACCCCGATCGGCAGGCCCCTTCGGCCTGTCCGCCGCGCGCGACACGTGCCGACGGCCGTTCACCCGCCGAGGTCTCGCCCGGTGCGCACCCGTCGAGGGCCGTCCGTGTCCCGGCCGTCCGTCACGGGTCTGTCCTTGGCCGGGTCCGTCACCGGGCCGTCCGTGTCCGGGCCGTCCGTCTCCGGTCCGACCGTCCGTCCGTCCGTCTCCGAGAGGAACCGTCGTGTTCGACCCCGGGCGGCCCTACCGCTGTTCGCCCCAGGTGGCGTTGCGCCCCGAGCCCTTCGGCGCGCTGGTCTACCACTTCGGCACGCGGCAGCTGTCCTTCCTGAAGACCACCGAACTCTTCCACGTCGTACGCACGCTGGAGCAGCACGAGGACGTGCATGCCGCGGTGGCGGGCGCGGGTGTGCCGCCGGGCCGGCGCGAGACGTACCTCCGGGCCCTGGCCGGGCTGGCCGGCGCAGGGACCATCGAACCCCGTTGAGCCGGCTCCCGGCGCACTCGGAGAGGACCGCATGAAACTCGTCGAGCACATGTCGCGAGGACTGGACGCGCCGATCTGCCTGACGTGGGAACTCACCTACGCCTGCAACCTCTCCTGCGTGCACTGCCTGTCCTCCTCGGGCCGGCGCGACCCCCGTGAGCTGGACACGGCCGAATGCCGGGCGGTCATCGACGAGTTGCGGCGCATGCAGGTGTTCTACGTGAACATCGGCGGCGGTGAGCCCACCGTCCGTCCGGATTTCTGGGAACTCGTCGACTACGCGACGGACCACCAGGTCGGCGTGAAGTTCTCCACGAACGGCGTCCGGATCACCGAGGACCGGGCCCGCCGGCTCGCCGCGAGCGACTACGTCGACGTGCAGATCTCCCTGGACGGCGCCACCGCCGAGGTCAACGACGCGGTGCGCGGCGCGGGTTCGTACGTCACGGCGACCACGGCGATGCGGCGGCTGGCCGACGCCGGGTTCTCCGGCTTCAAGATCAGCGTGGTGGTGACCCGGCAGAACGCCGGTCAGCTCGACGACTTCGCGGCCCTGGCCGACGAGTTCGGGGCGCAGCTGCGGCTGACGCGGCTGCGCCCCTCGGGACGCGGCGCCGACGTGTGGGACAGCCTGCATCCCGGCGCCGACCAGCAACGGGCGCTCTACGACTGGCTCGTGGCGCACGGCGACTCCGTACTGACCGGCGACTCCTTCTTCCACCTCAACGCGCTGGGTCCGGCCGCGCTGCCGGGACTGAACCTGTGCGGGGCGGGCCGGGTGGTGTGCCTGATCGACCCGGTGGGCGACGTGTACGCCTGTCCCTTCGCGATCCACGAGGAGTTCCTGGCGGGCAACGTCCGTTCCCCGGGCGGGTTCTCCGAGGTGTGGCGCTCGTCACCGCTCTTCGCCGAGCTGCGCGGGCCGCAGAGCGCCGGGGCGTGCGCCTCGTGCTCGGCGTACGACGCGTGCCGGGGCGGGTGCATGGCGGCGAAGTTCTTCACCGGGCTCCCGCTGGACGGCCCGGACCCCGAATGCGTGCGCGGGCAGGGCGAGTTCGCGCTGGCCGCGGTGGCGCCCGGTGCGGTGCCCCGGCCCGGTGCGGACCACTCGCACCGCTCCCGGCCGGTGTCCGCGCCGGTGCCGGTGGCGATCGGCTGGGGCCCGCCCGCCGAGGTACCCGTGGACCGGGCGTGCGACGCGAACCCGCTCAGCGGTTTCCGGCCGCCGCGCCCGGCGGGCGGCCTGTCATGACGCTCGCCGGGCCCCCGGCCCTCACCGAGCCTCTGGCCCTCGCGGGCCGCACCGCCGCGAGCCGGGTGATGTTCGGGCCGCACGAGACCAACCTGGGTGCCGGGCGCGCGCTGTCGCCCCGGCACGTCGCCTACTACGAGCGCCGCGCGGCCGGCGGCGCCGGACTGATCGTCACGGAGACGGCGAGCGTCGACGACTCGGACTGGCCCTACGAGCGCGCGCCGCTGGCGGCGGCGTGCCCGGCGGGCTGGCGGGCCGTCGTCGAGGCGTGCAGGCCGCACGGCGCGCTCGTGGTGGCCGGGCTGGGGCACTCGGGGTCGCAGGGGTCGTCGGCGTACGCCCGGTCCGCGCTGTGGGCGCCGTCCCGGGTCGCGGACGTGGTGACCCGGGAGATGCCGATGGAGATGGAGTCCCCGGAGATCGAGCGGCTGGTGGACGGCTTCGCGGCGGCGGCCGGGGCGGCCACGGCGGCGGACCTGGACGGGGTCGAGGTCGACGCGGGCCAGTTCAGCCTGCTCCGGCAGTTCCTGTCCGGGCTGACGAACCTGCGGGACGACGCCTTCGGCGAGGACCGGGTACGGCTGCTGCGCACGGTGCTGGACGCGGTGCGCGGCGCGCTCGGCGACGGCCGGGTGCTCGGTCTGCGGCTGTGCTGCGACGAGTTGGCGCCCTGGGCGGGGATCACCCCCGAGCGGGCCCTGGAGGTGGCGGCCGGTCTCGCGGGGCGCGTGGACTACCTGGTGGTGGTGCGCGGTTCGGCGATGAACACCTCGGCCACCAGGCCGGACCTGCACACCGAACCCGGTTTCAACATCGGCCTGTGCCGGTCGGTCCGTACGGCTGTGGCCGGTGCCACGCGTGTGGTGCTGCAGGGTTCGGTGGTGGACCCGGGGCAGGCGGAGTGGGCGCTGGACGACGGTGTCGCGGACCTGGTGGAGATGACGCGGGCGCAGATCGCCGATCCCCGGCTGGTCGCGCTGTGGCGGGCCGGCGAGGGGGCGCGCGTCCGCCCGTGCGTGCTGTGCAACCAGAAGTGCCGGGTGCGGGACAGCCGCAACCCGGTCGTGAGCTGCGTCGCTGAGCCGCGCAGTGGCCATGAGACACAGGACCCGCCGGTCGAGGGCACCGACCCGGTCCCGCTGGACGCGCTGGTCGTCGGCGGCGGTCCCGCCGGGATGGAGGCCGCCCGGGTGCTGGCCGGGCGTGGCCACCGGGTCGAGGTGGCGGAGCGCGCCGGCCGGCTCGGCGGCATGCTGCGGACGGCCTCGGCGGTGGGCGGCAGGTCGGCTCTGGCCGGGCTGGCCGACTGGTGGGAGGCGGAGCTGCTGCGCCTCGGAGTGACGGTGACGACGGGCAGCGAGATCACGGCGCGGGATTTGGACTCCGCCCGGGCGGCCGGCCGTACGGTCCTGCTGGCCACCGGGTCCGTCCCCGGCCCGCGCCGCTACTCGGCCGCCGCGGCGAAGGAGGCGGCGCCGGTCGTCGACGTGACGGATCTGCTGGTCCGCGGGGCGGACGAGGTACTGCCGGCGGGGCCGGTGGCCGTCCTCGACCCGGTGGGCGACGCGGTCGGTGCGGGGGTCGCCGAGCAGCTGGCGGCGAGTGGCC
This sequence comes from Streptomyces sp. NPDC008313, assembly GCF_042956125.1. Taxonomy (NCBI): domain Bacteria; kingdom Bacillati; phylum Actinomycetota; class Actinomycetes; order Kitasatosporales; family Streptomycetaceae; genus Streptomyces; species Streptomyces sp. NPDC008313. The sequence goes on along the minus strand of NZ_JBIBFR010000006.1, from coordinate 19,912 downwards.
GGAAGACCAGCATCGTGACGCAGGACCAGGTGGTCGGCACCCAGCTGGCGCTGACCGGCGACCTCGCGGACGCCAACGCCCGGCTGCAGCGCGCCGGGGTGACGGCGGTGAAGCGTGCCGTGCCGCGCGCGGTCGGGCCCGGTGAACTGGTCGTGGAGGACGTGATGACCGGCCGGCGGCACGGCATCGCGTGCGCGGCCGTCGTCCACTGCGGTCACCGGCTCGCCGACGAGACGCTGTTCCTGGCCCGTCCCGGCACCGCGCGGGCCGGGGACTGCGTGGCGCCCCGGACGGTGCACGAGGCCGTGCTGGAGGGGCGGCGGGCCGCCCTGGTGCTCGCCGCCGAGGCCAAGCGGGCGGAGTGGAACACGTCATGACGTACCGTCACCTCTTCTCGCCGCTGCGCGTCGGCCCCCTTGTGCTCGCCAACCGCGTGGTGTTCTCCGCCCATCTGACGAATTACGCCGAGGACGGTCTGCCCACCGGACGGCACGCGGCCTACTACGCGGCACGCGCGGCCGGTGGCGCCGGCCTGGTCATCACCGAGGAGCACTCGACGCACCCCACGGACTGGCCGTACGAGAAGCTGATCCACGGCTTCCGTCCCGCCGTGGTGCCCGGGTACCGGCGCATCACCGAGGCGGTGCACGCGCACGGGGTGCCGGTGCTGGCCCAGCTGAACCACAACGGCGGCCAGGCGTCGGGCATGTACTCGCGCCGGCCGGTGTGGGCCCCCTCGCCGGTTCCGGACCCGCTGTTCCGGGAGGTCCCGAAGGCGGTCGACCTCGCGGAGATCGCCGAGATCGTCGCCGGGTACGCCACCGTCGCCGGGCACTGCGCCGAGGGCGGCTTCGACGGCGTGGAGCTGCAGTGCTCGCACTCGTCCCTGGTCCGGGGCTTCCTCTCCCCCGCCACCAATCTGCGCACCGACGCCTACGGAGGTTCGCTGGAGAACCGGGCGCGCCTGCTGCGGGAGATCATCGACGCGGTCCGCGAGACCCTCGGACCCGGCCGGGCGCTGGGTGTGCGGCTGTGCGGCGACGAGCTGATCGAGGACGGCACCACCATCGACGAGGCCGTCGAGGTGGCCCGGATGGTGGAGGCGACCGGGAAGGTCGACTACATCAACACCTCGATCGGCGTGGCCACCTCGACCCTGTACATGATCGAGGCGTCGATGGCGGTGCGCCCCGGGTACGCGCTGTTCATCTCCAACGCGATCCGCCGGGCGGTGCGGCTGCCGGTGGTCGGCGTGGGACGGATCAAGGACCCGGTCCAGGCCGAGCGGGCGCTGGCCGAGGGCCACTGCGACCTGGTGGGTGTGGTGCGCGGGCAGATCGCCGACCCCGACTTCCTCGCCAAGGCCCGGGCCGGGCGGACGTCGGACATCCGCACCTGCCTGTCGTGCAACCAGGAGTGCGTCGGCCGGATGGGCCTGGGGCACCGGCTGGGCTGCGTCGAGAACCCGCGCGCCGGTCACGAGTCGGTGCCGCTGCCGCCACCCCGTCTCGGCACCCGCCGGGTGCTGGTGGCAGGTGGCGGGCCGGCCGGTCTGCAGGCCGCCGCGACGGCGGCTCGGCGCGGTCACCGCGTGACGCTGTACGAGCGTGCCGGGGCGACCGGGGGCCAGGTGACGGCGGCGGCGAGCGCGCCCGGACGCGCCGAGTTCTCGGACCTGGTGCGCAATCTGCTGGCGGAGTGCCGGCGCCTCGGCGTCGAGGTCCGCACCGGTGTCGAGGCGACCGGTGAGCTGCTGCGGGCCGAGCGCCCGGACGCGGTGGTCCTGGCGACGGGGGCGCGCCCCCAGCCGCCGCACTGGGCCGGTGGTCTCGCGCGCGTGGTGGACGTACGCGACGTGCTCGAGGGCCGGGCCCGTCCCACCGGTGACGTCCTGGTCGTGGACGAGCTGGGGTTCCACCAGGCCACCTCGGTGGCGGAGTTGCTGGCCGACCGGGGCTGCCGGGTGCGGATCTGCACGCCCGGCATGGTCGTCGGCCAGGACCTGGGGATCACCCTCGACATGGAGACGTTCCTCGCCCGGGCGGCCGCGAAGGGCATCACGTTCGCCACGGACCAGGTCGTCGTCGGCGCCGGAACCGAGGAGGACGGTGAGGTCGTGGTCGTGGAACTGCTCACGCACACCACGGGCGTCATGACCGGTGCCCGCCACGACTGGGTGGTGTGCGCCGTGCACCAGACGCCCGAGGACGGCCTGTGGCAGGCGCTGAAGGGAGCGCCCTTCGAGGTGCACCGGGTCGGTGACTGCCTGGCTCCGCGCCGCGCGCACGCCGCGGTCATCGAGGGCGACCGTGTGGCGGCGGCCCTGTGAGCGGCCCGACGCCGTCCACGCGGGACGCGGTCGCGGTGGTGGTGGTGCGCGGCGGAGAACTGCCCCTGGGCGCCGACGAGGCCGTCGCCGAGGCGGGGGCCGCCGCGCTCCTGGTCGGCGAGGGCGTCGAGGAGGCCTGCGCGCGGCTCAGCACGGCCCGTACGGTGTGGGCCGCCGAGTCGACGCTCCCGGACCCGGGAGTGCTGGCCGAGGCGCTCGCGCCCGTACTGGCCGACGTGCGCTCGGTGCTCCTGCCGGCCTCGCCGGACGGCAGGGACCTCGCGCCCCGGCTCGCCGCGGCGCTGGACCGGCCGCTGCTGGACGGAGCCGTCACGGTGACCCGGTGCGGCGCGGAGGTGCTGCGCCAGGACGGCCGCCTGCTGGTCGAACTGGCCGTCGACGGGCCCTTCGTGGCGACCCTGCTGCCCGGCGTACGCGGGGTGGAGCCGCTGGACGGTGTGCCGGAGATCCGGGAACTCGGTCCCGGCTGGCGGCCCCCGCCTGCCAGGGCGCGGACGTCGGAGGTGGCGGATCCCGCGCCGGGAGCCGCCGAGCTGGCGGAGGCGTCCCGGGTGCTCGGAGCCGGTGCCGGTCTCGGCGGCGCCGGCGGTGTCGCCCTGCTGGCCCGCGTCGGCCGGGCCCTGGGGGCCGCGGTCGGCGCGACGCGGGTCGTCACCGACCAGGGATGGCTGGGCCACGACCGGCAGATCGGGACCACCGGCGTGGCCGTCGATCCCGACCTCTACGTCGCGTTCGGTGTCTCCGGCGCGGCCCAGCACACCGGAGGCCTGGGCAGGCCCCGGCACGTGGTGAGCGTGAACACGGACCCGCACTGCCCGATGACCGCGATGGCCGACCTGGGCATCGTGGCCGACGCCCCGGCCGTCCTGGCCGAACTCGCCCGGCGGCTGGAGGCCGACGATGACTGAACCGATGTTCGACGTGGTCGTCGTCGGGGCGGGGCCCGCCGGGTCGGCCGCCGCCCTGGCCGCCGCGCGGGCCGGACGGTCCGTGGCCCTGCTGGAGCGCGGACCCCACCCCGGGTCGAAGAACGTGTACGGCGGTGTCGTGTACGGCAGGGTCCTGGACGAACTGGTGCCGGGATGGTGGGAGGACATGCCCGTGCAGCGGTGGGTCACCCGCCGCTCGACGATGGTGATGACCGAGGAGCAGGCGGTCACCGTGGACGTCCGCTCCCAGGCCTGGGGCCGCCCCCCGTACAACGGTGCCACCGCCCTGCGGGCCGATCTGGACGCGTGGCTGGCCGGGCTCGCCGAGGAGGCGGGCGCCGTCCTCGTCACGTCCACCGTCGCCACGGGCCTGCTGCGGGACGCGCGGGGCGCGGTGACCGGGGTCCGCACGGACCGCCCCGACGGGGACCTCACCGCCCGTGTGGTGATCGCCTGCGACGGCGTCAACTCCTTCCTCGCCAAGGAGGCCGGGCTGTTCTCGGGCCGGGACACGGCACGGCACACCTCGCTCGGGGTGAAGGAGACGCTGGCGCTGCCCCGCGAGGTGATCGAGGAGCGGTTCGCGCTGCGCGGCCGGGACGGCCTGGACCTGGAGATCCTCGGCTGCACCCGCGGCATCCCCGGCGGCGGCTTCCTGTACACCAACCTCGACTCGCTCAGTGTCGGCGTGGTCGTCGGCCTGAAGGGACTCGCGGACTCCGGTGTCCGCCCCGAGGAACTGCTCGCCGGTCTCAAGGCGCACCCGGCGGTCGAACCCCTGGTGCGCGGCGCGGAGCTGAAGGAGTACTCGGCGCACCTGCTGCCCGAGGGCGGTCACGACACCATGCCGGAACTCGTCGGCGACGGGATCCTGGTGGCCGGGGACGCGGCGGCGATGTGCCTGGCGGCCGGGGTGTGGCTGGAGGGCGTCAACTTCGCGCTGGGCGCCGGGATGTACGCGGGCCGGGCCGCCGCCGCCGCGGTCGGCCGCGGTGACACCTCCCGCAAGGGGCTGGCCCCGTACCGGCGGATGCTGGAGGACTCGTTCGTCCTCGCGGACCACCGCAAGCTGCGCCGGGTCCCCGGCCTGGTGTTCTCCGAGCGGACGCAGCGCCGTTACCCGGGACTGCTGTGCGATCTGGCCGAGGGCTTCTTCCAGGTGGACAACCCCAGGCCCAAACCGGGGCTCGGCCGCCTGCTGCGCCGTACCGCCTCCGCGCACGGGGTGCGGCTGCGCCACCTGATGTCCGACGCGCTGACGGGATGGAGATCGTTCGGATGAGTGCCGAGTACCGCGACATCGCCTTCGAGGACCGGATGGCCACGGTGGACTTCCGGCTCTCCGAACGGGCCCACATCAGCGTGGACACGGCGGTGTGCCGTTCCTGCACCACCCGTGCGTGCGTCCACGCCTGCCCGGCGAAGCTGTTCGTGCCGACGTCGGACGGCGGCATCCTGTTCAACTACGAGCAGTGCTTCGAGTGCGGCACCTGCTACCAGGTGTGCGACGCCGAGGGCGCGATCACCTGGACCTACCCCGACGGCGGGCACGGCGTCGTCTTCCGTCGCGGGTGAGCGGCGTGCTGGTGGCGGCGGCGCTGCGCCGCACCGATCCCCGGGCGGCGGTGGACCCGCTGACGGGCGCCGTGACGCGCGACGGCCGCGCGGCCACGGCGAGCGCGGCCGATCTGTGCGCGCTGGAACACGCGCTGAGGCTGGCCGGGGCGCTGGGCGGGTGCTGTGTCGCCGTCACGGTCGGCCCGGCGGACTGCGACGTCCTGCTGCGCGAGGCGCTGGCAGCGGGCGCGCACGAGGTGGTGCGCGCCGAGGGCCCCGACCACGACGCCGCGGCCACCGCCCGCACCCTGCACGAGGCGCTGACGCGGCGTCACGGGCCGCCGGACCTGGTGGTGTGCGGGGACCGTTCGGCCGACCGCGGGACCGGGTCCACGCCCGCCTTCCTGGCGGCCCGGCTCGGCGCGTCGCAGGCCCTGGGACTGCTGGAGCTGGAGGCCGCAGACGGCGGTGTGCGGGCGCTGCGCAGGCTCGACGGGGGACGGCGCGAGCGGCTGTGCGTCCCGCTGCCCGCCGTCTGCTCCGTCGAGGCGACGGACGTACGGCTGCGACGGGCGGCGCTGCCCGCCGTGCTCGCCGCGCGCACCGCCGCCGTCCCGGTGGTGACGGTGGATCCGCCCACCTCCTCCGAGCGGGTCCGCACGGTCTCCGTACGGCCCTACCGTCCGCGCCCCAAGGCTCTGCCCGGGCCGGGCCCCGGCACGCCGCGCGAGCGGATGCTCGCGCTGAGCGGGGCGTTCGTGCCGCGGACGCCGCCGCGGGTGGTGACCTCGGCGGACCCGGCCGAGGCCGTCGATGAACTCCTCGCCTTCCTGCGCTCGGGCGGCTATCTGCCGAAAGAGGCTCCGTGAGCCCTCGTGTGGCGGTGGTGACCGGTGCGGCCCGCGGCATCGGGGCGGCGGTCGTCGGCCGGCTGGCGCACGAGGGCTGGCGGGTGGTCGCGGTCGACGTCTGCGCGGATCTGCCCGAGGCGGGCTATCCGCTGGGCACCCGGGAGCAGTTGGCGGCGCTCGCCGCCGCGTGGCCCGGCGCGGTCCTGGACGTCGTGGCCGACGTACGGGACGCCGGCGCGCTGTCGGCCGCCGTCGCCCTCGCGGAACGGGAGTTCGGCGGCCTGGACGCGGCGGTTGCCGCCGCCGCGGTGATCGCCGGAGGGCGCCCCCTGTGGGAGAGCGGCGACGACGAGTGGGAGGCGCTGTTCGGCATCGGCGTACGTGGCGTGGCGAACCTCGCCCGCGCCGGGGTCCCCGCGCTGCTGCGCCGGCCGCGGCCCCGGTCCGGCCGGTTCGTCGCGCTGGCGTCGGCCGCGGCCCACCGGGGACTGTGGCGGCTGGCCGGGTACGGCGCCGCCAAACACGCCGTGGTGGGCCTGGTCCGGGGGCTGGCCGCCGATCTGCGGGACACCGGGATCACGGCGACCGCCGTCTCGCCGGGCTCGACCCGCACCGGCATGCTCGACGCGAGCGCGGCGCTCTACGGGCTCACGGACGTCGAGGAGTTCGCCCGGCACCAGCCGGTGGGGCGGCTGCTGCGCCCCGAGGAGGTCGCCGCCGCGGTGTGCTGGCTGTGCGGCGAGGAGTCGTCCGCGCTGACCGGGACGGTGGTGCACGCGGACGGGGGGTTCACCGCGTGACAAGCGTGAACGGGGTCAACGGCGTGAGCGGCATGAGCGCCTGCGCGCGGGGACAGGAGGGCGCGCGTCCCGTGCCGGGACGGACGGAGGCGCGCGCCGAGGCGACGCGACAGAGAGAAGGCCACGCCCAATGAACGTGCTCCGAGTGACCGCCGACCCCGGCCTGCACCGTCTCGAGGGCGGACGGCTGCTGCTCGGCGGCTCGCCGTTCCGGGTGCTGCGGCTGTCCGAGGCGGGGGCCCGGCTGCTCGACGACTGGCTGGCGGGCAAGCCCGTCGACGGGCAGCCGGCCCACCGGCGGCTCGCCGCCCGGCTCGTCCACGCGGGCGTCGTGCACCCCGTCCACGACACCTGCCGGTTCACCGCCCGGGACGTCACGGTGGTGGTACCGGTCCGCGACCACGAGGACGCCCTCGCCCGGCTGCTGCCCGCCCTGGACGGGGTCGCCGAGGTCGTCGTCGTCGACGACGGTTCGGCGCGCCCGCTGCCGGGGGCCACCGTCCGGCACGCCGTGTCCGCGGGACCGGCGGCAGCCCGCAACACCGGGTGGCGGCGCGCCGGGACCGAGCTGGTCGCCTTCCTCGACGCGGACGTCGTCCCCGACGGCGACTGGCTGGTGCCCCTCCTTCGTCACTTCGAGGACCCCGACGTCGCCGCCGTGGCCCCCCGCGTGCTCAGCACGCCCGGACCCTCGCTGCTGGAGCGCTACGAACAGGTGAGGTCGCCGCTCGACCTCGGCGACGCGGCGACGCCGGTCCGGCCGGGCGGCCGCGTCGCCTACGTACCGTCGGCCGCCCTGGTGATCCGCGCCTCGGCGCTGCGCGCGTTCGACGGCTTCTACGAGGACATGCGGTTCGGTGAGGACGTCGACCTGGTGTGGCGGCTGGCGGCCGCCGGCTCCCTCGTACGCTACGAACCGGCGTCCACCGTCCGTCACACCCCGCGTGCGAACTGGCGGGCGTGGGCGCGCCAGCGCTTCGCCTACGGGACGTCCGCGGCGCCCCTGGCCCTGCGGCACGGCCGCGCCGTCACCCCGCTGAAGGTGTCCGTGTGGAGCGCCGTGTCCTGGGCGGCTCCGGCCGTGGGCCGCCCCCTGACGGGGGCCGCGGTGGCGGGCGTCACGGCGGCGCTGCTGCCGCGCAGGCTCAGGCCCGTGGGCGTGCCGGCGGCCGAGTCGCTGCGGCTCGCGCTGCGCGGGCACCTGGGCGCCGGACGCCTGATCGCCGACGCGGTGACCCGTTCCTGGTGGCCCGTCGCGGTGCCCGCGCTGGCCGCCGGACGGCGCGGCCGGTGGCTGCTGGCCGCCGCGTACGGGCAGCACGCGCTGGAGTGGCACCGCAGGCGCCCTCCGGTCGACCCGCTGCGCTGGACCGCCCTGCGGGCCCTGGACGACCTCTGCTACGGCTCCGGCGTCTGGTGGGGCGCCGTGCGCCACCGGACCCTCGCCCCGCTCCTGCCGGACCTGGCCGACTGGCCGGGCCGGGACGGCGTCCGCGACGAGAGGGGCCCCGACGCCCGGGAGACGCCCGCGGAGGGCACCCGCGACGAGGACGGCCGGGCCAGGTGAGCCCGGTGCGCCGGCTGGACTCGATGACCTGGCCCGAGGCCGACGCGATCGCACCGCGCGCCCTGCTCGTCGTGCCCGTGGGCTCGACCGAACAGCACGGCCCGCATCTGCCGTTCACGGTGGACACGGAGATCGCCCGCGCGCTGGCGGAGGCGCTCGCGGGCGGCCGCCCGGACACGGTACTGGCCCCGTCCGTGGCGTACGGGTCGAGCGGCGAGCACGCGGCCTTCCCCGGCACGCTCTCCGTCGGCCAGGAGGCGGTGGAGGGGCTGCTGGTCGAACTCGTACGGTCCGCGGACGCGTTCGCGGGAACCGTGCTCGTCTCCGGGCACGGTGGGAACGCGGCTCCGCTGGCACGGGCGGTGGCCCTGCTGCGGCGGGAGGGACGGAGGGTCCTCGGCTGGTCGCCGAGCGGCTCCCCCACGGACAGCCACGCCGGCCGCACGGAGACGTCGGTCATGCTCGCCCTGCGACCCGCGGCCGTACGGACGGACCGTGCGGAACCGGGCGACGCCCGGCCCCTCGCCGAGATCCTGCCGGTGCTGCGCGCCTCGGGCGTACGGGCCGTCAGTGCCAACGGCGTCCTCGGCGACCCCGCGCGGGCCTGCGCCGAGGAGGGCCGCGCGATCCTCGCGGCGTGGACCGCGGACCTCCTGGCCGCCGTGGAGCGGTGGTCCGTCTCCGGCTGAGAGGGACTCACCACTGGACGGCCTTGGCAGGAGCAGGATCCCCATGCCGTGAACGGGGCTCGGCGTCGCACCGGCCCGGCCTGAACGTCGCACCGCGTCCAGCCCGGCCGAGGGCCGCCCCGCCGGGTCCGGCCGCATCCGGCCGGGTGCCGCACGGCGCCGTGAAGGTCGAGCCGTGCGCTGCGTCTCTCCTCGTCGGCCGGGCGCGCGCGGCACTCCCCCGCCGCCCTCGGCCACGCCACCGGGCCGTCCCGGTGGCCTCCGTGAACGGGCGCCGGAGTGCGCCGAGTTCGCCATGCCCGTCCTGTCGGGAACTGACTGTTGTCAACCCGGGAACCCTCATGTACGTTTGTCACAGACGTAAGTACGTATAGATCAGTCGGCACAATCGCGGCCCGCCGGGGCCGCCCACCGACCGCCGCTCGCCGTTGCCACCCCCGTCGTCGGCGCGCGGCCGGCCGGGGCTCCCCTTGATTCCGCATGGGGAGCCCCGGCCCCTCATCACGCCCGCGCGACGGGCGTGTTCACCATGACCCGGGACGGGCATGGAGCGCCTCCCCCGCGACACCTCTCCGTGGTCGCCCGCACACACAGAGCGAGTCGGGCTCAAACCAGGTACCGACCAACCGGGTTGGGCTATATTCGGCCGTACGTTTTAGTCATACGTCATCGCCACACGCTCGTATAGCGGGGAGGTCCGACGACATGACCCTCGTCGAACGCGATCGGCCCATCGACCTTCTTGAGCGACTCCTCGCGGAAAGCACCGCGGGCAGGGGCCAGGTCGTGCTCATCAACGGCGGTCTGGCCAGCGGCAAGACCGCCCTGCTCGACGCCTTCACCGATCGCGCCGCAGCGTCGGGGGCCCTGGTCCTCAGCGCCACCGGCTCACGGGCCGAGCGCACCCTGCAGATGGGGGTGCTCGACCAGCTGTTCCGCAGCCCGGCCCTGCCCCGGGAGGTCGCCGACGACGCCGGGCGGATGATAACGGTGTCAGCACCCGCCGCCGGGGAGACGGACCCCGACCCCGTGACCATCCGTCAGTCGCACGTGACGCGGGTGCACGGCATCTGTTCGGTGCTGCTGGACCTCGCCCGGGACCGCCCGCTGGTGATAGCAGTCGACGATCTGCAGTTCGTGGACGGCGTCTCCTTGCAGGTGCTGCTCTACCTCCAGCGCCGCATCCGCGCGGCGCGGGTGCTGATGGTCTTCAACGAATGGGACCGCCGGCACACCTCGCTGCCCCGCTCCCGCGCCGAACTCACGCGCCGGCCCCACCACTTGGTGAATCTGTCCATGCTCAGCGAGGACGGTGTCGCCCGGCTCGCGGGGCAGTACCTGGAGGCGGACGCGGCCCGGCGGATCGCCCCCTCGCTGCACGCCCTCGGCGGAGGCAACCCCCTGCTGACCCGCGCCCTGCTCCGGGACCGGCTCACCGGCGCCCCGGCGTCCGGCTCCGGCGAACCGGCGCCCGGCGCCGCCTTCGAGAAGGCGGTCCTCGCCTGCCTGCACCGCTGGGAGCCCCTCCTGCTGGAGGTGGGCCGCGCGCTGGCGGTCCTCGGCGACTACGCCGGCCCCGCGCTGGTGCGCCGCCTCATCGGAGTCAGTACGCAGTCGGCGAGTCAGGTCATCGACGTACTGCAGGAGTCCGGACTGCTCGACGGTCACCGCTTCCGTCACCCCGGCGCCCGGTCGGCCGTGCTGAACAGCTCCAAGCCCGGGGACCGGGCGCTGCTGCACCTGCGGGCGGCGTCCCTGCTGCACGAGCACGGGGTCGCCGCGTATGAGGTGGCGCACCACCTGGTCGCGGCCGACCGGGCCCAGGGGCAGTGGGCCGCCGACGTACTGCGCGAGGCGGCTCAGGAGGCGCTCGCCACGAACCGGCAGGAGTTCGCGGTCCAGTGCCTGACCCTGGCGCTGAGCGCGTGCACGGACGAGCAGTCCCGGACGGCCGTACGCAAGATCCTCATGAGCGTGCAGTGGCGGGCCAACCCGAGTGTCGCCGCCCGGCATATGGGCCCGCTGCACACGGCGTTGCGCTCCGGCACGCTGCCGGGCCGGGACGCGGTTCCCCTCGTGCGGCACTTGCTGTGGCAGGGCAGTCCGGACGTGGACACGGTCACCAGCGAGGTGCTCAGCGGCCCCTCCGGGCCGGTGGACAGCGAGGCCGGCGCCGAACTCCGCCTCGCCCACGAGTGGATCTACGGTTCGCCCAGGCGGCTGCCCGCGGACGGCCGGGCGGCCACCGACCCGGCCCAGCCCCGGAAGGCCGGCAAGGGCGGCGGCAACCTGTGGGCCCAGGCGGGTGCGACGCTCACCACGGCGCTGTCGGCGCGCGGCAACAGCCGCCGGGTCGCGGACAGCGCGGAGGACATCCTGCGCAGCTGCCGCCTCGACGACCGCACCCTGGAGGCCGTCGCCTGCGCACTGTCCTCCCTGGTCTACGCGGGCAGACCGGACCTCGCGGCCACCTGGTGCGACTCCCTCTCCCGGGAGGCCGAGACGCGTGGCGCCACCACCTGGGAGGCGGTGCTCACCGCGATACGCGCGGAGATCCATCTGCGCCAGGGCAATGTGACGGAGGCCTCCGCCGAGGCCCGCAGCGCACTCGGCCGGCTGCCCGCGCAGAGCTGGGGCGTGGTCGTCGGCCTGCCGCTGTCGACGCTGATGCTGGCGGACAACGCGAGGGGCCGGGCCGCCGCGGCGCCGGACCACACGGTACCGCCCGCCATGTTCGACACCGTCTTCGGACTGCGCTACCTGCACGCCCGCGGTCACCACCATCTGGCCGGCGACCGGGTGCTGGCCGCGGTCGACGACTTCCAGCGGTGCGGCGACCTGATGCAGGAGTGGGGCGTCGATCTGCCCACCGTGGTGCCCTGGCGCAGCGATCTGGCCCAGGCTCATCTGCGGACGGGGCAGGAGCGGGCGGCGAGAGAGCTGGCCGAGGAGGAGCTGCGGCGGCCCGGATCCGACAACGCCCGGGTGCGCGGTCACGCCCTGCGGGTGCTCGCCGCCGCCAGTGACGTCAAGCACCGGGCGGGGCTGCTCAGGAAGGCCGTGGGAGCGCTCCAGGAGTCCGGTGACCAGCTGGAACTCGCGGGCGCGCTGGACGAGTTGAGCCGGGTCCATCACGAGCAGGGGCAGTACCGGCGGGCCCGGGTGGTGGCCCGGCAGGCGGTGCAGGAGGCCCGGGTCTGCCACTCGGAGGAGTTCCTGCGGGGCGTGTCGCCGCTGGCCGGCGGCGACGCGGGTGGGGAACCGGCCGTTTCCGTCTCCGAGTCGGCACTGAGTGACGCCGAGCGCAGGGTGGCGACACTGGCGGCGCTGGGCCACACCAACCGGGAGATCAGCCGCCGGCTCTTCATCACGATCAGCACCGTCGAGCAGCATCTGACGCGCGTGTACCGCAAGCTCAATGTCAACGGCCGGGCCGATCTTCCGGCCGGACTGACGCTCCACCGCGACCATCCGGTCGCCGGCACCGGACACCAGAACCCTCAGGCATGCTGACCCCGGCGGCGTCCGGGGGGCCGTCCCGGCTCCGGTCGCCCGCCCTCGTCGCCGCGGCGACGAGAGGGAACCGCGGGTTCCTCTTCGCCGGCCTCCCGCTGTCGAGATCCGGCCAGAAGCGTCGGCCGGGTGCTCGCACCACCCCACTAGTGGGTCCAGACCCCTCACCCTCGCCCTTCTGGCCTGTCACCATGGACACATGCCGTCTGACGAGCCGTGGCGGATGGGCGCCGGAGCGGCCGACCGTCAGACCTGTGGAGTGGCGGGCAGTGCGGGGTCCGCGGGGAGGCGAGCGTGCCCATTCGACCCGAGCCGGGGGTGACGGCCGTCGTCCTGGAGAACGGGGACCTGGAACTGCACTCGCTCCACTCCGGAGTGCGGATCTCCTGCGGCCCCGTCAACACGGCGATGTGGCTGGCGCTGCGCCAGCACGACGGGCATCTGGAGGCGGCGGCCGATCTGCTGGCGGCGCTCTGGGACCTGGATCCCCTGTACATGCGCTCCGACCTCGACGTCTGGGTGGGCGAACTGGGCGACGCGGGGCTGGTGCGCAACGAGCCGTGAGAGGCACGGCCGGGACAAGTCCGCGCCGGTCGCCCGTCGTGTGCGGCGGCCCGGTGGGGGGCGACCGCCGTGTTCAGGGGCCGCCGGCTCGCAGGCGGCGGGTTCAGGAGGCGGGCGGCGCCGGCTCAGGGGGTGCGGCGCACGAGGCCCGCGGCACGCAACTCGTCTGCCCATATCTCCAGTTCGGCACGGATGATCACACGTTCCGAGTCCCACAGGCCGGCCAGCGTGTCGGCCGTCGCGTCCAGGTCTCCGTCGTGCCGGCGCAGCGCGATCCACATGGCCGTGGCGACCGGGCCGCAGGTGTATTCGTCACCGCGGTCCGCCGCGAAGAGGAGGAGTTCCCCGCTCTCCAGAACGGTCGCCGTCACACCGGGCGCCGGCCGCACTCGCACGAATGGCCCTCCTTGCGATTCTCCGCACCGGATTCCAGCAGCAGTGGGCAATCGCAAGAGGCCGAAAGACCGTCCCCGTAAGTACCGCGGCGGACAGCTCCGTTCACCAGACCGTGCCCGGGAGTCTCGGTGATCCGTGGGTCGCTCCGCGCCCCGTACGCGCACGGAACGGCCCCATCTGCAGGACAGCAACCGGGGCCGCGACGCAACGGCTTGGATCTCCGCGTTTTACTTTAGATGTGATTTACAGGAACGTAAAGCAGTTTTCTCCTGTACACCTGTCGACGGACATCACGTCCCCCTTTCCCCGGCCCGCTCCGGGGGCCTGTCACGGCTATCGGGAATCGGCCACCAGGGTGTCCGCTATGTGCGCGGAGATGGCCGACATGACGGCCGGAGCGTGCGAGTTGAGGAAGAAGTGGCCACCGGTGAACGTCCGCAGCGTGAAGCCTCCGGTGGTGTGTTCCGCCCAGGCGCGCGCCTCGTCGTCGGTGACCTGGGGGTCGTCGTCCCCGACCAGGGCGACGACGGGGCAGCTCAGCGGGGGGCCCGGCCGGTGACGGTAGGTCTCCGCGGCGCGGTAGTCGTTGCGGACGGCCGGGAGGATCATGCGCAGCACCTCGGGGTCGCCGAGCATCTGGGTGTCGGTGCCGCTGAGCTTCTTCAGCTCGGCGATGAGGGTGTCGTCGTCGGCCAGGTGCACCGTCTCGTTCCGGTGCCGGGAGGGGGCGCGCCGGCCGGAGGCGAACAGCCCGAGCGGCACGATGCCCTCCGCTTCCAGCCGGAGGGCGACCTCGAAGGCGAGGGAGGCGCCCATGCTGTGCCCGAACAGGGTCAGCGGCCGGTCCGCCCAGGGGCGCAGCTCGCGCACCACCGTGTCGGCCAGTGCGCGGATGTCGTCGACGCAGGGTTCGGTGCGCCGGTCCTGCCGGCCCGGGTACTGCACGGACAGGACGTCCACACCGGGCGAGAGGGCGTTCGACACGGGGAAGTAGTACGTGGCCGATCCGCCCGCGTGCGGGAAGCAGACCAGCCGCGTGGGCGCCTCGGGCGCCGGGTGGAATCGGCGGATCCAGGCGCCGGTGTCCGCGGACGCTCCAGTCATGACCTCTCGACTTCCCTTCGCTGCTGTGCGGCCCGCCGTCCGTCCTCGCGCGATGCGCCGGCGGCCGGAGGTGTTCCGGAGTTCGTCCGGGATTTCGTTGAGCCGTCAATCGGTGGAAATCCGTATGGCGTCACGCCGTACAGCGACCGAACACCGCGGCCGGGTGCGGCACTTCCATTCAATCCGGGCGCGCGCGAGGTGCGCCAGAGGGGCCACCCCCTACGCTGCCCGGCATTCCCCCTACACGGGTCGCGCCACCGGGTGTAACCCGCCGCGCCGAGGGTTCAACCACTCCGCGGCTTCCCCGTGTTCGAGCGGTTCCGGCAACCCGGAGAATGGCGCAATTACTTCGCGGCACTTCATGCCGTGCAACTTCTGGCCACTTCTGGAGACATGGTGTCGATCTAGGCTCATAGCGTTCACATGTACACACCATTTTTGGTCCGCCGGTCGCCACCACTGACACGGCCGGCGGGCCGGCGGGTAGTTCGGACTTCGACGACATCGGGGGCACGAGTGACGCTGGTCGGCCGCGAAAGAGTAGTGCGCACATTGGACTGGGCCCTCGCGCGGTGCGCGTCGGGAGAGGCGTACACCGTCCTCGTGGAGGCGGCCGCCGGGTGCGGCAAGAGCGAGCTCATCGACACCTTCGCCGAGCGGGCGTCGCAGGGCGGTGCGCTCGTCCTCCAGGCGGTCGGATCACCCGCCGAGCGCGCGCTCCCGCTCGGTGTCATGCGGCAGCTCGTCAACTCCGCCCGCCCCGGGACGCTCCCACAGCCCGCGGTGGCCGAGGACGGCCTGCCGGCGACGGAGGCCATGCACGAGTTCTGCGCGGCGCTGCGCGCCCTGACCGCCGAGACACCGGTGGTCGCCTGCGTCGACGATCTGCACCACGTCGACGACGCCTCCCTGCGCCACCTGGCGCACCTTCTGCGCCACGCACGGTCCGCCGCCTTCCTCCTGGTGATCACCTCTCCGATGCACGACGGATCGCAGGACCCCGACTTCCGTACGGAACTCCTGCGCCGTCTCAACTTCACCCGGGTCCGCCTGGAACCGCTCACCGAGGCACAGACGGCCCTGGCGCTCGCGGACCGGCAGGGGCCGGACCAGGGCGTGGAACCCGCCGGCGAGTTCCACGCCCGCAGCGGCGGCAATCCGCTGCTGCTGCGGGCCCTGGTCGAGGAGTACCGCTCGGCAGCGCCTCAGGGGACCGCCGGGCACCCGCCGAATCCGGCCGCGGGCGGACTGTTCGCCCAGGCCGCCCTGACCTGCCTGCGCCGCAGCGGGCCCGGCGCCCTCGCCGTCGCGCAGGCGCTCGCCGTGCTCGGCGACGACGGCACGCCCGGGGACGTCGGACGGCTGCTCGGGACCGCGGAGCCGGACGTCGCCCAGCGCCTGACCTCGATCGGCGCCTCGGGCATCGTGCGGGAGGGACGGTTCTGCCACCCCGCCGTCGCGGCCGCCGTCCTGGACCGGATGGACGCCGCCGACCGTGCCGCACTGCACCGCCGCGCGGCCGAGGTCCTGCACGACAGCGGCCGCCCGTGCACCGCGGTGGCCCGGCACCTCGTCACCGCCCACCGGGCGGACCTCCCGCTCCCCGACGCGCCCTGGGTCGCCGACGTGCTGCGCGAGGCCGCCGAGCACCTGATCTCGGCCGACGACGTCAGACAGGCCGCCACGGTCCTCGAACTCGCCCACGAGGCCGACCGCGACCCGCAGCAACGCGCCGAGATCAAGACCCGGCTCGCCGCCATCACCTGGCGCTTCAACCCCTCCGCCGCCGAACAGCACCTGTCCGCGCCCCTGGGGATGCTCCGCGACGACCTGCTGGCGACCGAGCGCATGGAACCGCTCGCGGCGCTGCTCGCCACGCAGGGCCGCATCGCCGAGGCGGGCGAGGTGCGCGCCCT
Source organism: Streptomyces sp. NPDC008313 (assembly GCF_042956125.1). Taxonomy (NCBI): domain Bacteria; kingdom Bacillati; phylum Actinomycetota; class Actinomycetes; order Kitasatosporales; family Streptomycetaceae; genus Streptomyces; species Streptomyces sp. NPDC008313. The sequence goes on along the minus strand of NZ_JBIBFR010000006.1, from coordinate 3,676 downwards.
GATAGCCGAGACGCTGGGCGAGGAGTACGACACGCCCGCCGGCGGCACCGACTGGCCGCTGCCGCACCTCGCCAGGGACGGCGAGGCGGCGGAGTGCGAGCGCTTCCTGCAGACCACGGCGCTCGGGGACGCGACGCTGCAGCCCGTCGCCCGCGCCATCCGTACGCTGATCCACTCCGAGCAGCCGGAGCGCGCGGCGTCCTGGTGCCAGCAGCGGCTCGACGAGGCGGCCCGACGGGGCGCCCCCACCTGGCGGGCCACCTTCGCCACCCTCCAGGCGGAGGTCATGCTGCGGCTCGGGGACCTGCCCGGCGCCGAGGAACACGCCCTGCGGGCCCTCGACTTCCTGCCCCAGCGCAGCGGCAACGCCTTCGCCGGCAGCCCGACCGCCTTCCTGATCCGCGCCCGTACGGCGATGGGCCGGCACGCCGCCGTCGCCGGCCAGCTCGAACAGCCCATGCCCGACACGCTCTTCCGCAGCGTGCACGGCCTGTCCTATCTGCGCGCACGCGGCCTGCACTACCTCGCCACCGGCCAACTCCGGGCGGCGCTCAGCGACTTCCTGGAGGTCGGCAGGCTGATGCAGCGCTGGGGCGTGGACCGGCCGGTCGTCCTTCCCTGGCGCGGTGACGCCGCCGAGGCGCTGCTGCGGCTCGGCGAACCGCAGCGCGCGGAGAAACTCATCCTCCAGCAGCTCGCCACTCCCGACGCCCGGCACTCCTGGGTGCGCGGTACGTCGCTGCGCCTGCGGGCGGCCATCCATCCCTCCGAACAGCGCCCGTCACTGCTGAACCAGGCGGTGGAGGAGCTGCGCAAGTCGGGCGACCGGGTGGAGCTGGCCCGGGCCATGGCCGATCTCGGACAGGCGCTGCAGGAGATCGGCGAACCCGCGAAGGCCGGTGCCCTGACCCGTCAGGCCTGGAGCCTGGCCGAGAACTGCGGCGCCGAGCCGCTGCGCGAGCAGATCCTTCCGGGCACCTTCCCCGACCCGCGGCCGGCCGGGGTCCGCGTACCGCACCAGGGAGGAGCCCAGCCCGACGCCGAGTACAAGCTCAGCGAGTCGGAGCGGCGGGTCGCCACGCTCGCGGCGCGCGGCTACACCAACCGGCAGATCTCCCGGGAGCTCTACATCACCGTGAGCACGGTGGAACAGCATCTGACCCGCGTCTACCGCAAGCTCAGCATCACCCGGCGCCAGGATCTGCCGGCCGACCTCCAGCTCGCCTCCCGGGAGATCGCGTAACCGTCCGGGGTACCCCTACGCCACCTCCAGGGGTGTGCTGGGTACACCCCGCGATCCGGGTGCTGAACCCATCGTGACGGCGCCGTCCCGTCCGTAGCGTCGTTGTCGAAGGCGCACCGGGCGCCACCGTTGGAGGAGACAGCGCATGGCCAGGACGACCCACCAGACCGCCGCCAGGAGCGGCGACGCCCTGCGGCTCGAGTCCGTCAGCAAGGTCTACGGCGGCGCCGGCTCCGTCACGGCCCTGGACGACGTGTCGCTGACCCTGCCGGCCGGTACCTTCACCGCGGTGATGGGGCCGTCCGGTTCCGGCAAGAGCACGCTGCTGCAGTGCGCGGCGGGCCTGGACCGGCCGACCAGCGGCCGGGTGTTCGTGGACGGCACCGAGATGGCCGGCGGCAGCGAGGCGAAGCTGACGAAGTTCCGCCGGCAGCGGATCGGCTTCGTCTTCCAGCACTTCAACCTGCTGCCGACGCTGACGGTGATGCAGAACGTCACCCTGCCGCTGCGGCTGGCCGGGCGGAAGATCGACCGGGACCGCTGCCGCAGCGTGCTGGAGCGCGTCGGCCTCGGCGAGCGGCTCGACCACCGGCCCTCGCAGCTGTCCGGCGGCCAGCAGCAGCGGGTGGCGATCGCCCGCGCCCTGGTGACGAGCCCCAGTGTCGTCTTCGCGGACGAGCCGACCGGCGCCCTGGACACCCGCAGCGCGCGTGACGTGCTCGCGCTGCTGCAGGAGGCCGTCCGGGTGTACGACCAGGCCGTGGTGATGGTCACGCACGACCCGGTGGCCGCCTCGTACGCGGACTCCGTCCTCTTCCTCGCGGACGGTCAGCTGGTGGGCCGGCTGGAGCGGCCGACGGCCGAGGCCGTCGCCGAGCGGATGACGCACCTGGGCGACGAGGTCGCCCGCCGACACGTGACGGCGGGTGCGTGACCATGTTCCCACTGGCCCTTCGGTCGCTGCGCCACCGCGCCGGCGGCTTCCTCGCGAGTTTCGTCGTCATGTTCCTGGGCGCGACGATGCTGATGTCGTTCGCCTCGATGCTGGACACCGCCGGCGGCGACGGCGTCACCGACGCCAGTGAGGAGACCCTGACCACCCTGGCGAGCGTCGTCGGCGGGTGGGGTCTCATCCTCGTCGTCTTCGCCGTCACCTCGACACTCACCCTGTCGGTGCAGCAGCGCAGCTCCGAGATGGCCCTGCTGAAGAGCGTCGGGGCGACGCCCGCGCAGGTGGGGCGGATGATCGTCGGCGAGGCCGCGGTACTGTCCGTCCTCGCGGCGCTGCTCGCCGTGCCGTGGGCGGTGTTCGGCGGCCGGGCGCTGCTGGACGTGCTGATCGACACCGACCAGGTGGCTCCCGCCGTGTCGCACCGCTTCGGTCCGATCGCGCTCGGCATGGGCCTCGGCATCACCTTCCTCGCGGCCACGCTGGCCGCGCTGCTGGCGGCTCGCCGGGCGACGCGCATGGGCGCGGCGGAGTCCCTGGCGGCGGCCGCGACCGGCTCGCAGCGTCTCGGCAAGGTCAGGATCGTCGCGGCGCTGCTGTTCCTCGCCGGCGGGGTGAACCTGGGCGTCCTCACCGTGGTCCTGGAGCACGAGAAGAGCGCGGAGATCATGCAGACGGCCGGATCGGCGTCGATCCTCGTCGCGATCGGTCTGGCGCTGCTGTCCCCGCTGCTCATCCGCGGTGTGACCGCTCTCCTCGGCGGCCCGCTGCAGCGGCTCACCGGGGTCAGCGGCTATCTGACGGTGCGCAACGTGCGCAGCCGCTCGGGCGGCCTGGCCACGGCGCTCATGCCGGTCATCCTGTTCACGGGCATCGGTTCGGGCACGTTCTACATGCAGAGCATCGAGAACACGGCGTCGGCCGCGGAGGGCATCGCCAAGACGACGGAGCAACGCAACATCGAGACGCTGAACTTCGTGGTCATCGGCACGGTCGTGCTCTTCGCCTGCATCATGCTCGTGAACATCCTGATCGCCGCCACCACCCACCGCAGCCGGGAGTTCGGCCAGCAGCGGCTCGTCGGCGCGACCCCGCGCCAGGTGCTGCGGATGGTGACCGCCGAGAGCGTCCTGCTGGCCGTGACGGGGGTGCTGTTCGGCTCGATCGCCGCGCTCGCCACCATCGTGCCGTTCGCCGTCGCGAGGACGGACGACATCGTGCCCGACGCCCCCCTCGCCATCCATCTGACGATCGTCGGCATCGCTGCGGGCGTGACCCTGCTCGCCAGCGTCGGCACCGCGCGGCGCCGGCTGCGCACCCCGGCGGTCGAGGCGGTGGCCGTCTGACCGGCCCTCCCCACAGTCCCTCTCCCCTCCCCCGGGGGGGGGGGGGGGGGGGGGGGGGGGGGGGGGGGGGGGGGGGCCGCCGCGCCCCCGCGCCCCCCCCCCCCGGGGGCCCCCCCCCCCCCCCGCCCGCCGGAGCCC